>CAMDAY010000157.1 GCA_945888895.1 Dehalococcoides mccartyi
GCCGAGGCCGACTCCGCGATGAGCGGGCTGCTGGCCAATCCGATGACCAGCGCCGGCACCCCGACCACCGGCTCCTAGCGCCTCGACCGCCGCGCCCGTAGCGCGCGGCGCGTCTACGCTGTGCGCCCGAGCAGCCGATCCCGCACCGATCGAGGGTCCGCGTGAACGCACCGTCGCTCCAGGACGCGCAGACATCGCCGTACCGCTGGGTGATGCTCGCGATGATCTGCGTCGCGTACGCCTCGTTCGGGATGGTGCAGACCTCGATCGCCCCGCTGATCACGCCGATCCTCCACGACACCGGCATGACGCGCGGGCAGATGGGCATCGCGCTCGGGTCGTGGCAGTTCGTCTACCTCTTCGTCGCGATACCGGCGGGCGCGATCATCGACCGCTGGGGACTGCGCCGCGCGATCTTCTTCGGCATCGCGTTCGTCGCGCTCTCACAGGTGCTGCGCGCCTCCGCCGTGAACCAGGCGACGATGCTCGCGGCGGTCATGGTCTTCGGCCTCGGCGGGCCGTTCATCTCGATCGGCGCGCCGAAGCTCACCGCGACGTGGTTCTCCGACAAGGAGGTCGGGCTCGCGCTCGGCCTCTACACCGTGTCGCAGTCGATCGGAAGCCTGATCGCCACGTCCTCGGCGAACGCGATCGTCATGCCCGCGACCGGCAACTCGTGGCGCGCGACGCTGCTCGTGTTCGCAGCGATCGCCGGCCTCGGCGCGATCGCCTGGGTCACCCTGGCGCGCGAGCCTCGAGGTGCCGACGCGAAGCGCGCGATGAGCCCGCGCGCCATGCTCGATTCCTTCCGGCAGCTGCTGCGCGTGCCGCTCGTGCAGATCGTGCTGGTGATGGCGGTCGGGGTGTTCGTCTACAACCACTCGTTCACCAATTGGCTGCCGGAGATGCTGCGCAGTCACGGCATGACGCCGAGCGAGGCCGGCTTCTGGGCCGCGCTGCCGACACTCGTCGCCATCCCGGTCGCGATCGTGGTGCCGAGGTTCACGACCGGGCGCTGGCTGACGCCCGTGCTCTTCGTGGTATTCGCGGTATGGGTGGCCGCAGCGCTGGCGTTAAACACCGCGTCGAGCGGGCTGACTTACTGGCTCGTCATGATCGCGCTCGGCCTCGGTCGAGGTGCGGCAGTCCCGCTGCTGATGCTGACGCTGGTGCGCTCGAAGTCCGTCGGCTCGACGCTGATGGGCGCGGCGGGCGGCCTCTTCTTCACCGCCGGCGAGGTCGGCGGCGTCCTCGGCCCTACGCTCACCGGCACGCTCGCCGACGCGACCGGCGGCTTCGGCACGGGCCTCCTCGTGCTTGCGGGCGCCGCCGCCGTGCTGGGCGCGCTGACGCTCGTGCTACGGGCGGTGATGCGGCCGGAGCCAAGCGCCGCCTAGGTACCTCACATGGACGCCGAAGGGGGCCGGCATCGCCGGCCCCCTTCGTGTGATCGCGAACCCTTCGAGGGCTATGCGCCGACGAGAACGCCCGAAGACTTGAGCGAGGCGACCTCGCTGGCGGCGTAGCCGGCTTCGGTCAGCACCTCGGCGGTGTGCTCGCCGAGGCGAGGCGCCGGGAGGCGGATCTCGGCGGGGGTGTCGGAGAAGTCCCACGGCGGCACGAGTTGCTGCACCGGGCCGATGCCCGGGTGCTCGACGCTGGTGACCATGCCGATGTGCTGCACCTGCGGCGAGTTGATCATCTGCGCGTAGTCGTTCTTCTCGAACGTCGTCGCACCGTGGCGACGGCCGATCTCGATGACCTCGGCGGTGGTGAACTTCGCGAAGGCCTTCTCCCAGACGGGGCGCACCTTCCAGCCGTAGCGGCTACCGGACCCGCCGGGGTCGGTGTCGACGAGGTCGAACATGGGGTCGTCTTTGACCCACTCCATGTCGTAATCCTTGTACAGCTCGTCACGCTGCTCGCGCGTCATGCGGCCGAGCGTGAACGACACCGCGCCGTCCTTCGTGTGGTAGCCGTTGTCGGGCGGCTTCAGGTACGAGTCGAGGTGGAAGCCCCACCACTCATCCGGGTTTGACTGCGCTGCCCACAGCGTGGAGCGCATGGCGACCAGGCACCCGAACGGCGACACGTCGATGCGCTGGCCACCGACGCGGTCGCGCGCGATGAGCGCCGCGCACGTGGCCGAGAGGCCGTAGATGCCCGCGTACATCGAGCCGATGTCCACGCCGATGCGGACGGGCGGCTGGCCCGGCACGCCGAGCGACATGATCGCCTCGGACGCCATCTGCGCACCCAGCTCCCCGTACGGCGGGTAATCGCCGAGCGGACCTTCGTGGCCGAACTCGGAGATGTTGAGGACCACCGCCTGGCCGTTCCGCGCAATGATCGCGTCCGGCTGCAGGTCGGGGTGGTCGCTCCACCCGGCGTCGACGATCACGATGTCGGCGCTGTCCGTCAGCTTCTTCACCGCAGCGAGGCCCTCGGGTGTGCCGAGGTTCACCGCGACACTGCGCTTGTTGCGGTTGGTCACGAGGAACGTGGCGCCGAAGTCGCCCGCCGTCTTCGAGCCCCAGCCGCGCGCGCGGTCGCCCTCGGCGCGCTCGACCTTCACAACGTCAGCCCCGGCGTCGCCCATGAGCATCGCGGAGTACGGCCCCCCGACGCCCTCGGCGAGCTCGACGACGCGGTATCCAAACAGTGGACCGGCCATCTACGCCTCCCGGCCAGTGTTCGACGGCGTGGCGACTGGCGTCGAGGATCCTCGCCCCTCGGCGAGCTCGCGGAGGATCTCGTCGTTGTGCTCACCGATCTGGGGCGTGGTGAACCAGCGCTCCGGGGTCTTCGAGAAGCGGTACGGCGGGCCTCCGGTCCAGACATCGCCCCACGGCGCAGTAGAGGGCACGAGCTGCATGTAGCCGTTGTCTTGCACCTGCTGGTGGTAGCGCAGCTCGTCCCAGCGCATCGGCCAGCCGTAGGGCAGACGGTTGCGGCGGAACTGGAGCACCCAGTAGTCGAGCGGGAACTCCTTGAACACCGGTTCGAGGATCGCGTGCAGTTCGGCTCGGTGGTCGACGCGATCCGCGTTGGTCGCGAAGCGCGGGTCGTCCTTCAACTCCGGCTTGCGGATGACGTCGCAGAACGTGGCCCATTCGGCCTCGCTGGTCGCGGCGACGGCGACCTGGCGGGTGTCGCCGGTCTCGAACGCGCGGTCCGGGGCGACGACCTGCGCCGCGCTGCCGAGGCGCGGGCCGATGGTCTGCCGGGCGAGGTACTCACCGATGCGGCCGGTCTGCAGGTGCGTGGTCGCGCGCAACATCGACATGTCGATGCGCTGGCCTTTGCCGGTGCGCTTGCGGGCGACCAGCGCGAGCAGGATCGCCTGCGTGGCGTAGTTACCGGTGCTCGCGTCCATCTGCGTGGAGTGGCGGTACAGCTCACCCTCGGTCGCGCCGTCGACGCCGTTGGTCGTGGACATGCCGGTGAAGTGGTTGATCTGTCCGTCCGCGCCGGGCAACTCGCGCATCGGGCCGTCTTGGCCCCAGCCCGTGACGGTGCAGTAGACGATGCCCGGGTTGATCTTCGACAGCGTCTGGTAGTCGACGCCGAGGCGGCCCGCCACGTCCGGGCGCATGTTCATCAGGAAGACGTCACACGTCTTGAGCAACTCGTAGGCGTTGGCGCGGTCTTCCTGCGCCTTCATGTCGAGCGTGAGGCCACGCTTGTTCATGTTCCAGGAGATGTAGCCGATGGAGGTGCCGTTGATCGACGGCGGCACGCCGCCGCCCGGTCGGTCGGATCCCGGCATCTGTCGAGGCGTCGGCGGCTCGATGTGGATCACGTCGGCGCCCATCGCGCCCAGGTTCATCGCACACCACGGCCCGACCATCGCGAGCGTCATGTCGAAGACGCGGATACCCGTCAGCGGACCTGATTCAGTCATGTTCACCCCTCCACCCTCCAGCGGCGGCGCCGACCCGCGAGGCTGCGGAGCGCCGAGGCGGTGGAAGCATAATCCTGGTAATGAAACCCTGCCAGAGGCGCGGCGAGAAGGGATCCAGCACGGCCCGGCGGACGTATCACGTGTGGTGCCGCCACCAAGGCGGCCATAGTCCAACGGAGCGAACGGCACCCATGACCGACACCCCGACGATCGCAAACGAACTCGACAGCAACACCCCGAAACTCCACCTCCCCGAACTCGCGCAGGCCCCTGCTGACCTGGGCAAGTTCGAGCGCTACCTGATCGAGGAGTTCTACGACGACTACCGCGCCGGGGAGATGCCCCGCCGCACCTTCTTCCGCCGCGTGGCCTACATCACGGGCGGCATGGCGACCGCCGCCGCGACACTCGCGGCGATGGGCTGCACCGGCAGTGACCTGCCGAACGCGAAGGCATCGGTTCCGGCGGCCACGCCGACTGCCTCCCCGCCTCCGCCAACCCCAACGGCCACGCCGACGGCTGCCCCGGTCCCCGTAGCGGGCGCGAAGAGCCCGATCTCGTCGCCCGAGAACGATCCGGCCGTCCGAGGCCGCGACGTCACGTTCCCGGTCGGCACGGCACAGGGCGGCGGCTACCTCGCGCTGCCGGCGGCAGCATCCACGACCAAGCGCGCGGCGATCCTGATCTGCCACGAGAACGCCGGCCTCACGCCGCACATCCGCGACGTCGCCCGCCGCTTCGCCAAGGAAGGCTACGCGGCGCTCGCGCTCGACCTGCTCACCCGCGAGGGCGGTACGGCCAAGGTGGAGCGCGACAAGATCTCGGGCGCGCTGACCAGCGCCGGCATCGACCGGCACGTCGCCGACTTCGCAGGTGCGCGCACCTACCTCGGCACGGTCGAGGGCGTGGACAACACCCGCGTCGGGATGATCGGCTTCTGCTTTGGCGGCGGCGTCACGTGGGCTGCAGGGACGAAGATCCCGGAGCTCAAGGCCATCGCGGCGTTCTACGGCCCTGCCCCCGAGGCGGCGGCGATCGCGGCGATGAAGGCCGCCGCGTTCGGCGTGTACGCCGAGACCGACGCGCGTATCAATGCCGGCAAGGACGCCCTCGAAAAGGCGCTGAACGACGCCAGGGTG
>CAMDAY010000158.1 GCA_945888895.1 Dehalococcoides mccartyi
GAACGCGCACCTCGGCCGGGGGGAGCGCCCGCGCCCCCGATCGTCGAGGGCGTGACGCGGCCGTTGGTTCGACGCTAGCGGCGCGCGCCCGCTCCGCTGGAGAGCCGCACGTGCTCGCCGGTGTACGGCAGCAGTGCGATGGTGCGCGCGCGCTTGATCGCCTGCGAGACGACGCGCTGGTGCTTCGCGCACGTGCCCACCTTGCGGCGGGGCTCCATCTTGCCGCGGTCGGTGATGTAGCGGCGCAGCAGGCCGGTGTCCTTGTAGTCCGCGATGTCAGTCTTGGCCTTGCAGAACTCGCAGCCGCGAGGCCGGCGGAATCCGCCACCCCCACCACCACCACCGCCGCCGCTGCGGCCACCGCCGCCGCCACCACCGCGTCGCGGTCGGTCTTCTCGGTCGTCCATCGTCATAGCGAAATCCTCCTGGCCACCTCGGCGGCCACACGGTCAGTCAAGCGGACGGTGCCTAGAAGGGCAGCTCGTCCGGGTCAATGTCACCTTCGGTGTCGGCGCCCACGGCCATGCCGGGCGAGAACCCGCCACCACCGCCCGCACCACCGTCGCGACCGCCGAGGAATTTCACTTCCTCCGCGATCAGCTCGGTGCGATAGCGCTTCGTGCCCGTCGCCTGGTCGTCCCACGACCGCGTCTGCAGTCGACCCTCGACGTAGACCGTGCGGCCTTTGACGAGGTACTGCGCACACGTCTCAGCGAGCCGGTTCCAGGTCACGACGGAGAACCACTCGGTCTCCTCGCGCTGCTGGCCGTCCTGCCCGCTGAAGCGGCGCGAGGTGGCGACGCGGAACGTGGTCACTGCACTGCCATTGGCGGTGTAGCGCATTTCCGGGTCTGCACCCAGGTTGCCGATGATCATGCACTTGTTCAGCATGTGGGACCCCCAGATCGCCAGCAGTCAGCGCAGGGCGCGGGCTACTCGGTCGCCGGGGCCGCCGCCGACTCTTCCTCGGGCGCGTCAGCGCTGTCGAGGATGGCCGCCGGAGCCTCGTTGCCGCGGTCATCACGCTCGTCACGATCGTTGCGGTCGCGACGGTCATCGTCGCGGTCGTCTCGATCATCACGGTCGTCGCGATCGCGATCGCGGTCACGATCGCGGTCGTCGTCACGATCGCGCCCCTGGTAGGGGATGATGCCACGGATCAGCAGGTGCCGGAGCACGGGGTCCGTGATAATCAGCCACGATTCGATCGGCGAGGCCGAAGCGGGGGGCATCTTGAGCGTCATCAGGACGTACGTGCCGTCCATGGACCCGTTGATCGGGTACGCCAGGCGGCGCCGACCCCACACATCCGTCGAGAGCATCTCCCCGCCGTGGGCGGTGATCTGCGCCTCGATGGAGGCGATGGCCGCAGCCGTCTCATCCGCCGACAGGCGCGGATGCAGAATCGTCATCAGTTCGTATTCGTTCACAAGGCCTCCGCTGACCCTGGTCTGAAGGAGGTGGACAGTTCCGGCAAGCGCCGGTGCCACCCCGATCAAGCGGTTAATGGACATGAAGTGTAGGCACTCCCCGCCCGCAGGAGCAACCACCGCGCGGGGCGTCGAGGTGCTCGGGCCGGGTGGGGGAGCCTCGACGTGGCGAGTGAGGTCGAGGTGGCCGCGGGGTGCCCGGCCGGGCGGAGCCGTAGGCGCGACGAGGGCTGGTCGAGGTTCAACCGGGGGGCGGCCCATCCCCCTGCCCCCTTCCCTGCGCGGGAAGGGGGATGAATGGCGAGGGCTTCGCCCTCGCGCTCCCCCGAGGCCGAGGGCGGCTTCGCACCTCGACTCCGGCAACGGTACGAATCACTCGCACGGACATGGCGCGGCCACATCGAGTTCCACCGGGAGTGTGAGGAGCTGCGCCCCTCACACTTGGTTCTTCTGCTCTGAACCCCTCCCGCACCGGGAGGGGTAGGGGTGGGCCGCCGTACAGCGCCACGTCGACGTCTTTCGCGCCACCGAAGGTTCGCGCCCGCCGGGAGCCGCAGCCCTACCGCGTCGGGATGCCCGGCGCGGGGTGCGACGCGCACATCTCCTCAACCTCGCGCTTTACCGCGGCGAGGACGCCCTCGTCGGTCGGGGCAGCGAGGACGCGCGCCATCGCGTGGCCGATCTTCGTCATGTCGGCTTCGACCAAACCCCTCGACGTGATGGCGGGGGTGCCGAAGCGGATCCCGCCGCCCTCGCGCGGCGGCAGGGTGTCGAACGGGATCGGGTTCGAGTTCACGACGATGCCCGCCGCCTCGAGCGCGTTCGCCGCCTGCACGCCGTTCAGCCCCATCGGCCGCACATCGACCAGCACGAGGTGGTTGTCCGTGCCGCCCGAGATCAGAGTCATGCCGGTGTCCATGAGCGAAGCGGCCAGCGCCTTCGCGTTCGCGACGACCTGGTGGGCGTGCTTGCGGAACTCCTCGGTCGCGGCTTCCTTGAGCATGACCGCCTTGCCGGCGATCACGTGCATCATCGGACCGCCCTGCGAGCCGGGGAACACGCCGCGGTCGATCTGGCGGCGCAGGTCGCGGTCGCAGAGGACCATGCCGCCTCGAGGCCCGCGCAGCGTCTTGTGCGTCGAGGTCGTCGCGACCTGCGCGAGGCCCGCGGGCGACGGGTGCGCGCCCCCGGCGACGAGGCCGGAGATGTGCGCCATGTCCGCCATCAGCAGCGCGCCCACCTCGTCGGCGATCTCGCGTGCCTGCTTGAAGTCCCACTCGCGCGGGTACGCCGTCGCGCCGACGACGATGATCTTCGGGCGGTGCTCCTTCGCGAGCGTCAGCATCTCGTCGTACTGCACGAGGTGCGACTCGCGGTCGACGCCGTACGAGACGAAGTTGTAGAGCATGCCGCTGGCACTCACCGGGGAGCCGTGCGTGAGGTGCCCGCCCGCGTCGAGTTTGAGCCCCATGACGGTGTCGCCCGGCTTGATCAGCCCGAGGTAGACCGCCATGTTCGCCTGCGTGCCGCTGTGCGGCTGCACGTTGGCGTGGTCCATCTTGAACAGCTCGGTGGCGCGCTTGCGAGCGATGTCCTCGACGTCGTCGACGAACTCGTTGCCGTTGTAGTAGCGCGCGCCGGGGTAGCCCTCGGCGTACTTGTTGGTGAGGACGGAGCCGACGGCCTCGATCACCGCCGCGCTCGCGTAGTTCTCCGAGGGGATCATCTCCAGCACGGTCTGCTGGCGATGCTCCTCGTTCCGGATCATCGCCGCAACTTCGGGATCGACCTGCTCCAGAGCGCCCATGGCAGCCTCCACTTTCGTGCTGTCTCGAACCGTGTGACGCGCCGCGAAGCCCCGCTCTGGCAGGGCGGCGCGGGTATCCCGCGCTTCGCCCGTGAATAGCAGGAGCCATCCCGCCCGCTGGACGAATCGTACCGCGAGGACGGTGCTACGGGCGCGGTGGAAACAGCAGGAAGTCCGTCTGCCCCGCCGGGATGAGACGACTCGCGGTGTCACCCGCGCCGCACGTCCGCTGAAGTTCGGCAATGACGCCGAGTCCGACGATCCTCGCCGCGACGCCGGCGCCGACGGTTGGTGCGCTCGGGGCGGTGAACACGGCGACAGGCGCCAAACCGTAGGTGGGGAACACCGCGTAGCGACGGAAGGGCTGGCGGAACACGTCCTGCAAGAGGGCGTCCATCATCGCCGGGCGGATCCACTCGGGCTCGCACCCGATCAACCGGTACACCTCTACCCGCGTGCCGGGCGTCTCCCCCGGCTCGCATCTCGGAGGCCCCCCGGCGCCGAGTTCAAGCGTGCATGAGACGTTCGAAGACAACATGAGCCGGCGGATCGCGGCGATATCGCCGGACTCCACCACGCTGATGACGTTGGCGATCCCGGCAGGCAGCGCCCGAACCGGCGTCGGCGATGGCAGCGGCGTCGCGGTCGGCGAGGGCGATGGCGATGGCGTCGCGGTCGGAGATCCCTGTCGCGTCGTTGTTGCGGTGACCGCCGGGCCGGAGCGGTCGGTGCATGCCCCGGCTAGCAACAAGAACACGGCAATAACGATGCCGATAGAACGCTTCAGCCCCTGATGTTTCGCCATTCGGAACTCCTGTCCCGCCGCGGAGCGCCTACCGCCCCGCGTCGTGCTCGTCCCACGCCCACTGGTTGAGCAGCGGCAGCACGCCCCCGACGAGTGAGTGGCCACCGAGAACGACCGGGACGGGCGAGGCGTTCGCGGCCTCCACCATCTCGCGCAGCGCGGCGTCCTCGATCGCATCCGCAGCGCCGAGGTCGGCGGCGAAGCGGTCGTGCCTCGACGGGCGGATGCCGAGGTGGACGAGCGCGGGGCGGATGTCGATGAACGCCGCGTCGCACAGTTGCGTCAGCAGCGTGCCGAAGGCGCGTGCGGCGCCGGCCTCCGCGATCCACTGGCCCAGCATCGAGCGCGCGGTGCCGTCCGCGTCCGTGCCAGCCGCCTGCATCCCGCGCTCCTCCGCCAGCAGCCGCACGCGGCACGCGGCCTCGCTCTCGAGGTACTGCCACGTGCGCGAGGACACGCGACCCGCCACGAGCACCTCGGCGGTGCGGTCGATGAACACGCGCGATGCGCGCTGCACGCGATCGCGCGCGACGTCGAGGTCGCTCGACGCCTCGGCGATCACGGCGGCGAGCCGCGGACTGGCGCGCCTCGACAGGCCGAGCGCGATCAGGTCGGCAGGGGAGTCGAGGTTGTACTGCGTCTCCAGCGTCCGAGGCGGCTCGATGATCTCGACGCCGTCCTGGTCGCGCAGTCGGCGCGGCACGGCGTTGTCACTCGCAGGCGGCGGGTCGAGCAGCGTGAGCATCGAGGCGGGCGACAGCGCGAACAGGTCAGCGGAGAAGCGATTGTTTGTGACGCACACGCCCGCCTCACCCGCGTTCGCGAGCGGCGTCACGAACGCCTCGAGCGCCGCGCCGTCGAGCAAGGGTGCGCTCCCCGCGCCGCAGTAGAACACCGCGTCGAGGCCATGCCGCGCGACGGCGTCGGTGAGTCGCTGCCCGTACTGGAACGTCGCCATCGAGGACACGCCAACCTCGGCGTCCGTCTCTACGACGACG
>CAMDAY010000159.1 GCA_945888895.1 Dehalococcoides mccartyi
AGCGGGCCGCGTCCAAGCAACTGTCCTCGCCGACGGCGATGAGCTACCTTTCCGACATCGTCGGGATGGCGGAGTACTTCCGCGGCACGGCGCAGAGCATCTCCGGGCTGGAGGTAGTGGACGCCTCCACGATCCGATTCAAGATTGACTCGCCGAAGCCGTACTTCCTCGCGAAGCTGTCGTACCCCACCTCCTTCGTCGTAGATCGCAAGCAGGTCGAGGCGAACCCGCGCAACTGGACGCGCAAGCCGAACGGCACTGGCCCGTACCTGCTGTCGGAGTGGCGCCTCGGCGAGCGGATCTCACTCACGGCGAACGAGAAGTTCTACCTCGGGACGCCGAAGCTGAAGGAAGCCGTCTACCTCATCTCGGGCGGCTCGGCGCTGACCCGTTTCGAGAACAACGAGCTGGACGTCGCGCCGCTGAGCATCAACGACATCGAGCGCGCGCGTGACCCCGGGCAGGCGTTGAGCAAGCTCTACAACCAGACGCCCCAGTTCTCGATCAGCTACCTCGCGTTCGACAGCACGAAGCCGCCGTTCGACGACGTGGCGCTCCGCCGCGCGATGGGCATGGCGATCGACCGCAAGAAGATCTCAGACGTGACGTTCAAGGGCATGCTCGCGCCCGCGAGCGGGATCATGATGCCCGGCCTGCCCGGATTCACGCCCGACGTGAAGACGCTGCAGTTCAACCCCGAGGCGGCGAAGGCCGAACTCGCGAAGTCGAAATACTCGGTCGGCGCTCCTGTCGCCGGCAAGACGCCGATCCCCACGATCACCCTGACCGAGGTCGGCGGGGGAGCGTCGGCGGGCACCGACACGCAGGCGTACATCGACAGTTGGAAGACGATCCTCGGCATCAATATCGAGGTGAAGCAGCTCGACTTCGCGTCGTTCCTCGCGGACCAGAACGCGGGCAAGCTACAGATGTTCGGCGCGGGCTGGATCATGGACTACCCGGACCCCGAGGACATCATCGACCTCAAGTTCCACAGCAAGTCCGCGCTGAACGAGAATCACTACTCGAACCCGGCCGTGGACAAGCTCCTCGACGAGGCGCGCACGATGAGCGACGCGAAGCGCCGCCTCGACCTGTACCGACAGGCCGAGAAGCTCATCATCGACGACGCCACCTGGCTCCCGCTGTACTACAGCGTCGCGCACCAGGTGGTGAGCTCCAACGTGAAGGGCTGGACCGACCCGCCGATGGTGCTGCCGCGCCTTCGGTTCGTCGAAGTGAGTCGGTAGTCGAGATCGCCGAGTAACGAGTCGGGAGCGAAGGGGCCAGCGTGGCGACGTACGTCATTCGGCGGTTGCTCTGGCTTCCCGTGCTGCTGCTGATCGTCTCGTTCGCGACGTTCGCCCTCGCACGGTTCGGCCCAGGGGACCCGGTCGCGGTCATGGCCGGGCAGGTGCGCGACCCGGTGGTGATCGCGCAGATTCGCGCCGAGCGGGGGCTGGATCGGTCGATCCCGGAGCAGTACATGACGTGGCTCAGCCGCGCCGTCCGCGGCGACCTCGGCGAGTCGTACGCGCAACGCGGGTTCTCGGTGTCTGAGCTCATCTTCCCGCGCATGTGGATCTCGGCACAGCTCGGGCTGGTCGCGCTGATCATCGTGTTCGCGGTGGGCGTCCCCCTCGGGCTGCTCGCCGCGCGGCTGGCCGGAACCTGGGTGGATCCGATGATCATCGGGACGCTGCTGTTCCTGCAGGCGATTCCCGTGATGGTGCTCATCCCACCGTTGATCTGGATGTTCGCGGTGAAGTTGCAGTTGCTCCCCGTCGGTGGGTGGGACGGCATCTTTGCCCTGTACTGGATCGCGGGTGTGATCGCGATCCCGATCCCCAATCCGCACCTCTACATCCCGCTCGTGGCCTTCACGCTGCCGGGCTTCGTGGGCGTAGCTCGCCTGGTGCGCATCACGGCGCTCGAGGTGAACCTGGAGGACTACGTGCGGACGGCGCGCTCGAAGGGGCTCTCCGAGATGACCGTGCAGTTCAGGCACGTGCTCCCCAACGCGCTGCTGCCGCTGATCACCGTCGTGGGCTTCGCGCTCGCGGGGATCATCGAAGGAGCGTTCTTCGTCGAGACGCTGATGGGCATCAATGGCATCGGCCGGATGACGTTCGAGGCCGTCACAAGCCGTGACTACGACGTGATTCTGGCGACCACCGTGATCTTTGCCTCGGCGTTCGTGGTCTGCAACCTCATCGCCGAGCTCGTGTACGGGTTCGTGGACCCGCGGGTCCGCCTCGGCGGGTCGTCCCGCTCGTGAGTGCCGCCCCACCCACCACCGTCGAGGGCGCCTCGACCGTCCAGTCCGCGCCCATGGGCGAGAGCGAGTGGCGGCTGGTCTGGCGTCGCCTGCGCCGGAAGCGGCTCGCGATGATTTCGCTGGTGATCATCACGATCATCTACGGCATGGGGATCCTCGCCCCGGTCTTGGCTCCCTACTCGTACACGGCGACGAATCTCGACATCCCGCGGCAGGGCCCCAGCTGGGATCACTGGCTCGGAACCGACACGCTCGGCCGCGACATGCTGAGTCGCACGATGTACTCCGCCCGGACGACGCTGATCGTGACGACGGCGGTGATCCTCAGCGGCTCGCTGATCATCGGAAACACGATCGGGCTGCTGTCGGGGTATCGAGGGGGATGGGTGGACGCGCTATTCATGCGCGTCGGCGACGTGTTCTCGTCGCTCCCCGGCCTCGTGATGCTGATCCTGATTAACGCGACCCTTGGCGAGCGCGTGACGAGTTCCGTTCGAGACTTCGAACGGGCAACCGGCATCGGCGGTCTCGTCGCCTCCGGACTGCCGTCCTATCTGCTTGTCTTCTCGGCCCTGTCCCTCTTCTTCTGGGTCGGGACGGCGAGGATCATCCGCGCCCAGATCCTCCAGCTCCGTGAGCGGGACTTCATTGTGTCGGCGGAGGCTCTCGGCGCGACGCCGTACCGCGTGATCCGCTACCACCTGTTCCCGAACGTCACGTTCCTGATCATCCTCCAGGTATCCGCCACCCTCGGAGGTATCGCGGGGTCGGAGATCGTCCTGACGTGGTTCGGCGTCGGCGTGCAGCCGCCAGCGGCCTCGTTCGGGGCAATGCTGTTCGAGGGGTCGGGCACCCGCACGTTCCAAACCGCGCCCCACCTGCTGCTGGTCCCCGGCGCAGTCGTCACGCTGCTGCTGTTCGCCTTCAACCTCCTCGGCGACGCGCTGAACGACGCGGTGCGCGGGCGCTAGCGAGCGGCTCGCTAGGGCTCTCGACCGGCTTGCGCAGATTCGACGGCGGCCCGATCGAGGCCCCTCGGCGACCCTGATGGGGCATTCCCCGAGGGCAGAGCCAAACAGGTCGCGTGCTATAGTGATTTCGCAAGCGAAGTCACGGAATCATCGATTCCAAGCGAATATTTGCGTGTGCGCCGGGCCTCGAGGGGGCCGGTTCGAGCACAGCATGTCGCGAAGTTACGCCAGAGGGTGCACCGCATTGGCCATCACGAAGGAACGTCTCCCCCGCGCGCGCGTCTCGCTCGAGATCGAGGTCGATCAAGAGCGCGTCGAGAAGCACATGGATCGTGCTGTTGCGCGCCTCTCGAAGCAGGTGCGCGTCCCCGGGTTCCGCCCGGGCAAGGTGCCGCGCCGCAACCTCGAGCGTCACGTCGGCACGGCCGCGCTGCTCCAGGAGGCGCTCGAGGAGTTGGTGCCCGAGGTCTACCAGGAGGCGCTGGTCTCAGAAGAGCTCGACGCGATTGACCAGCCTGAGTTCTCGCTGAAGTCGACCGAGCCGCTGGTGGTCACCGCAATCGTCCCGGTGCGCCCCGAGATCGACCTGAAGGACTACCAGTCGCTCCGCGCCCCGAAGCCCGAGGTGACGATCACCGACGAGCAGGTCGCTGACGCGCTGACCGCCATCCGCCGCCGCCACGCCGTCCTCGAGCCGGTCGACCGCTCCGTGCAGTGGGACGACACCGTCCGCGCTGACGTCACGGTCACCGTGGACGGTCAGGCCGAGCCGCACGTCGAGGAGGACGCCGAGTTCCCCGTGCGCGAGGGCTCCATCGTCTCGCTCCCCGGCTTCGTCGAGAAGTTGATCGGCCTCGAGCGGGGCGTCGCCCACCACATCGAGTTCCCGTTGCCGGAGGACTTCGGCGCGGAGGACCTCGCGGGCAAGACCGCCAAGTACGACATCACGATCCACGAGGTGAAGCAGGAAGTCCTCCCCGAGGTCGACGACGAGTTCGTCGTGTCCCTCGATGAGGAGGGCGTCACCACCGTCGCGGAGATGGACGCGCGCATCCGATCCGACCTCCAGTCGCAGGCCGAACGCATGATCATCGGCAACTACCAGGACGAGATCGTCGACCTGCTGGTTGCCACGTCGAGCCTGGACTACCCGGAGGTGCTCGTCGATCGCGAGATCGACCGCATCATCGACCGCGAGTCGAACCACGCGTCCCACACGCAGGAGGGCCTCAGTAACTGGCTCAACGCGCAGGGCACGACGCTGGAGGATCTCCGCGAGTCCCTGACCGAGCGCGCTGACCTCACGGTCCGGCGCGCCCTCGTCATCGGTCGCCTGATCGAGGCCGAGGACGTGGAGATCACGGACGAGATGATCGACGCCGAGATCGACTCGCTCGCGGGTCAGATGGGCGGCGGGGCGGCCGGGGCGAACCCCGACAGCATCGCGGCGATCCGCGGCCTGTTTGACACGCCGGACGGGCGCGCCTCGATCAAGAACCAGCTGATCACCAAGACCGCGCTGGAGCGTCTCGTCGAGATCTGCTCGCAGCCGGAGGGCGAAGGCGCTGCCGCCGCGCCTCGTGCCAGCCGCCGCCGCGGCGGTGCTGCCGCCGAGGGCGACGAGGCCGCTGCCGAGGCAACGGACGACTCCGTGGACGAGTCCGAGGCAACGACGACGGACTCCACCGAGGCAGCCGCCGAGTCCGAGACGAAGGAATAGCGCCCTCGGGCGTCACGACCAGCAGCCGAGCGAAGAGCACGAGCGAGC
>CAMDAY010000160.1 GCA_945888895.1 Dehalococcoides mccartyi
GTATCTCGACTCGCTCGGCGTGGCTACCCGTTCCGCTCCACGCCGCGCACGACTTCGATGATCTCCTCGCCGAAGCGGCGGACGCGCGACTCCCCGAGGCCCCACACCCGTGCGAGTGCCTGGAGCGAGGTCGGGCGCTGCGCCACCAGCTCGCGGAGCGTGCGGTCGGAGAAGAGCGTGTAGGGGGGGACTGCCTCGGAGCGGGCGCGGTCGGAGCGCCACGCCCGCAGCGCGACGAACATCGGGTCGTCCGGCGACACGTCCGGCCCGGCGTCGCGCACGGTGCCTCGAGGCGTGACCGGGCGCTGCGCGGCCGGAAGCACCGGCGTCGTCGCCTCGGGATGCAGCGCCTCCCACTCACCGATCGCCGCAAGCAGCTCCGCGCCGAACCACGAGACACGCGTCTCGCCGATGCCCCACACCGCGCGCAGCGCGGTCTCATCGCGGGGGCGGTAGGTCGCCAGCTCCCGTGCGGTGCGGTTCTCGAACACGCGTACCGGGTCGCGTCCGCTGCGCCGCGCGATGTCGTCGCGGATCTCGATCAGACGGTCGTAGAGGTCCTCGGGGAACGTCTCGGCGTCTTCGCCGTCGTGTCGCCCGAGGCAGTTGTCGCAACTGCCGCACTCCTCGGTCGCCTCTTCGCCGAAATAGCGGAGGATCACCGCGCGGCGGCAGCCGGAGGTCTCTGCGTACTCCGCCATTTCGCGCAGGCGCGCCTCGGCGTACGTGCGGTGCGTGGCGATGCTCGACGTGTCGATGCGCGCCGCCGGGTCGAACGAGGTCAACCGCAAGGACGAGACGTCGAGCAGCCCGGACTCGCGCAGCGCGGACACCACCATCCCGAACGCCTCGGGCTCGTTGTTGCCCACGTCGTACGGCAGTCGCCCGGTCTCCGGCTCGGCCATCCGCACCCAGTTCTTCCAGGTCTCGCGCACGATCACGTCGTCCGGGTGCGCGTCGTCGATGAACTGCTGCTGGAACCGACGGTCGCTGCGCGCGTAGAGCAGCGTGCACTCCGACGGCTCGCCGTCGCGCCCCGCGCGGCCCGCCTCCTGGTAGTACGCCTCGAGGCGGCCGGGCATGTTGAGGTGGATGACGTAGCGCACGTCCGGCTTGTCGATCCCCATGCCGAAGGCGTTCGTCGCAACGATCAGCGGGATCGTGCCGATCGTGAATGCCCGCTGCGTGCGCGACCGCTGCGGCGCGGGCAGGCCGGCGTGGTACGGCTCCGCGGGAATGCCCGCGTCCTGTAGCGCCTGCGCCATCTCCTCGACGCCCCGGCGCGTGCGTGCGTAGACGATGCCGGGCAGGCCTCGACGCTCGCGTGCGTAGTCGATGATCCAGCGCCGCCGCGCCTCGACGCTGTCCAGGCGCTCCACGCCGTACGTCAGGTTGGGGCGGTCGACGGTCGTAACCACCTCGGTCGCGCGTCCCGCGATGCCGAGGCGCACCGCGATGTCGCGCCGCACCTGCGGGTTCGCCGTCGCCGTCAGCGCCAGCGTCCGAGGCGACCCGAGCCGCTCGCGGATCGGGCCGAGTTGGAGGTAGTCGGGGCGGAAGTTGTGGCCCCACTCCGAGATGCAGTGCGCTTCGTCCACGGCGAGCAGGTTCACCCCGGCCTGCGCGAGGCCGTTCGTGAACGCCGCGTTCGCGAAGCGCTCCGGCGCGACGTACAGCAGGGCGGTGCGCCCGGCGATGAAGTCCGCGTACCGCCGGTTCTGCTCCGCGCGGTCGAGGTTGGAGTTGATGAACGTCGCCGCGATCCCGGCGGCTTGGAGCGACTCGACCTGGTCCTGCATCAGCGCGATCAGCGGCGACACGACGAGGGTGCGCCCCACGGCGAGTGCTGGCAGGACATAACACAGGCTCTTGCCGCTGCCCGTCGGCATCACTGCCAGCACGTCGCCCTCGGTCAGCGCGGACAGCACGCGCGACTGGCCGTCGCGGAACTCCGGGTACCCGAACGTCTCGCGCAGCCGCTCCCGGTATCCATCGAGGTTCGTCGGGAACGCAACGCTCGGCGGCGCGACCGGCGTGGAGGCTCTGGCCCCCTCGCCTGCGGAGCGGGAGAGGGCGGGGGGTGAGGGTGCCGTCGCGGCGGCGACCGTCCCCCTCGGCCCCGGCCGGGGCGATGGAGCGGTCGTTCGAGGTGCGACCACTGCGGTCGCGCGAACAGCGGCCACGGGCTGTGGCGCACCCACCGGCGCGTCGTCGAGGAGCGGCGGAGCGTCGTCCTCGGGGAACGCGCCGCACTCGGCACAGCGCACCGCCGCCGCGACCCAGGGGGCGGCGCAGGACGGGCACTGCTGTGGCACGCGAGGATCCGGCACGCGGCGACCTTCCGTGGTCGGAGGTTGTTCGAGGCTGCGAGACTGGCCGGGGGCTCTCATCGTACCCCCGAGGTGCTCGAAGCGTCCCTCACGTTGACGCGACCCCGGAGCACTCCGAACATGAGGGCGCAGGGTGGAAGGACGGTGCACCATGCCTCGATCGCTTCCGCTCGGCGCGCTTCTCATCGGGATCGTCGCTTCGGCGCTCCTCGTCGGCTGCACCCCGCGCCCGCGAGGCGTCACCGTCAGCACCGCGACGGCGACGCCTTCGCCGGCGGCCACCTCGGCGCCCGCGACCAGCGCGCGTTCGATTGACTTCAAGGACCCGAAGATCGCCGGTCCGATCATCGACCACTTCAAGGGGGGGGGGCAGATCACGCCGGAGCGCATCGCCTACGCCGACCTCAACCGCGACAAGGTCGATGACGCGCTTGTCGTCGTAGAGTCCGGCGGGACGGCCGGAGACCTCGGTGCCGCGGTCTTCGCCGCCGCGGAGGACGGCAAGCCGAGGCTGCTCGGCTACATCGACCGCGCGGGCAAGGTCGAGGTGCGTCTGGGTGGGCCGGTGACCGGTGTAATCGTCGCCACGTCGGCGGTGCCCGGACCCGGCGACCCGCAGTGCTGCCCGTCGAAGCTGCGCGAGGTGATCCTCCAGTGGGACGGGAAGCAGTTCGCCGTGATCACCGACCAGCTGATCGACAACCCGCGCCGCTAGATCGCGCCGCTCGCCCCGTCGGCGCTGGCGGCGCGCTCCGCCTCGTCCAGGATGGCGAGGAAGCGTTCGAGGGCCATCGCGCACCGCGCCGCCTCGGCGATCGCGGCCTCCACGATCACGCGCCGCGTCGGCACGGTGCCCCACGGCGTCGCGACCGCGTAGTCGAGCATCGTCTCGCGCCCGCGGGCGAGCGAGGCGAGCTGCCGCCGGTCCTGCTCGAGCCGTGCGAGGAGCGCGGGAATCGTCGGCGTCGCGTACATGATCGCGGCGACGATCGAGGGGTGCTCATCTGTGCGCGCGCTCGGCGTCGGCACCGCGGCCGTGATCGCGCCCAGCGTCTGAGACGCCAGCTCGAGGAGCGCGACGTACCCGCTCACGCGCTTCCTCGGCGATACGCCCTCGGCGTCCCACTCGTCGGCGCGCGGTTCTCCGATGTAGCGCAGCGCGATCCCGATGCGGCGATGCAGCTCGCCCGAGGCCTCCTCGAGCTCCACGAGGGACAGCGTGTCGAAGATGGTCGGGTCGGCCACGGCGCTCGCTCCGTATCGCATTCCGGCCCCCTCTCCCCGTTCGGGGCGAGGGTAGGGGTGAGGGCCCTCCGCCTCCGCCTTATCCTATCGCCATGAGCGAACTCGGCTTCGGCACGCACCTCGCGATCTTCCTCGCGCTGGTCGTGAACCTCTGGTTCGGCGGCGACCTGATCGAGGCACGCTTCGGTCACATCGTGCGTTCCGCCGTGGAGATCGGGCTGATCGGCCTATGGCTCACGCTCGTCATCGGCATGCGCGCCCCGCTCCCCTGGCGCCGCCGCAAGCCCGAAGACGATGAACGCGGGCAGCGGTAACCCCGACTCCCGTGCGATGCTTGACCCGTCGATCGAGGCGCGTCTAGCCTCGTTCGTACCCCGTGCGGGGGCGATTAGCTCAGCGGTAGAGCGCCCGGTTTACACCCGGTAGGTCGGGGGTTCGAACCCCTCATCGCCCACCAAGTCGCCTCTGTCCTACACTCCGCCCATCCTCGATGAGGTCCCCCGAAGGCGAGTGCCGGTGAGCAAGAGCAAGCACGAGTGGGGTGAGACCACCTACGGCAAAGCCACCGCGCGTGCCAAGGAGCGCCGCGAGCGCTTCGAGTCCTCCAGCGGCGCCGAGGTCGAAGCGCTCTACGCCCCGGAAGACCTCGCCGAGTGGAACTACCACGAGCAACTCGGCTACCCCGGCGAGTACCCGTTCACGCGCGGCGTCCAGCCGACCATGTACCGCGGTCGCCTGTGGACTATGCGGCAGTACGCCGGCTTCGGTGACGCCGAGGAGTCCAACCGCCGCTACAAGTTCCTGCTGGAGCAGGGCCAGACCGGCCTCTCAGTCGCCTTCGACCTCCCGACGCAGATCGGCTACGACTCCGACGCGCCCGAAGCTGAGGGCGAGGTCGGCAAGGTCGGCGTCGCGATCTCCTCGCTGGAGGACATGGAGACGCTGACCGCGGGCATCCCGCTGGACCAGATCACCACCTCGATGACGATCAACGCCACCGCGCCGATCCTCCTCGCGCTCTACGTCGCGGCAGCGAGGCGGCAGGGTGCGGACCTCGGCAAGCTGGGCGGCACGATCCAGAACGACATCCTCAAGGAGTACATCGCGCGGGGGACGTACATCTTCCCGCCCCGCCCCTCGCTCCGCCTGATCACGGACGTCTTCGCGTGGTGCAAGACCGAGGTGCCGGAGTGGAACACGATCTCCATCTCCGGCTACCACATGCGCGAGGCCGGCTGCACCGCCGCGCAGGAGATCGCCTTCACGTTCGCGAACGCCATCGCCTACGTCGACTCCGCGATCAAGGCGGGGCTCGAGTTCGATGAGTTCGGCGGGCGGCTCGCCTTCTTCTGGGCGTGCCACTCCAACTTCCTGGAAGAGGTGTCGAAGTTCCGCGCGGCGCGCCGCATCTGGGCGAAGATCGCGAAGGCCCGGTACG
>CAMDAY010000161.1 GCA_945888895.1 Dehalococcoides mccartyi
ACCTCGATCGAGGTCGTCGCGATCGCGTTGCCCGCCTCGTACCGCACGATCGCCGTGTCCGTCCCGAACGACTTGCCGTCGCCTCGATACGAGATCTGCGTGACACCCGCCGAGGACGTGAACAGGATGCCGGAGTACCTCGAGGTTCCCGACGCCCCGACGGTTCCGACGGTCACGCGTAGCTCGATCGGCAAGCCACCCTGATCTGTGCCGGTGGCGACATCCTCGACGTGGATGCACAACGAGATCGCCCTCGCGCCGTCGGCGGGGACGCTGGTGACGAGATCGGGGCCCTTCGCCAGCACCTCGGTGCAACTGGTGCCGCCGGGTTGGAACGACACACTGATGGACTGGGGCGCGGCGCCGTGCGCTGGTGGAGCCCAGGCCATGAGCGGGACGAGCGCTCCGAGGAGCGCGAGGAGCACCAGCCCAACGACATGGATGCGTGATCCGATGACCGGCCGCGCAGGGCCGGATGTGAGACGGGCCAAGTTCGTGACCTCCGCGTGTCACCCGGGAAGTGCCCGGTGCAACAAAAACCCCCCGCGCGGGCGGAGGGTGAGGCACGAGACCGGCTGGCCGGACCCAAGCGCTCACCCGTTTCCACGCGGGTGGGACTGCTGATGCACCGGGCCGGCGACCTGACTGACGAGGCGCAGCGTGCTGCGCCTCGATCACAGTTGCGGGACAGCGTCGGAATCACACCGACTTCGCGGAAAAGTGCACGTGAGATTAGCGAGGCAGCGAGGACACGCGCAAGGCCGAGCGGCCGGGTCTACTCGGGCTTGCGGCCCCAAAAGAGGATGCGCTTGAACGGGTAGAGAAACGGGCCCGTGTCGCCCATCGCCTCGAGGAGGCGCTGCTCGTACGTCTCGAGGTACAGCGGGTACAGGTCGGCCGGCAGGTGCTCGCGGTAGGACGAGAGCACGGAGCCCTTCACCCACTCCACGATGCCGCGCGGGGAATCCATCTCGAACGTGTACCACTCCGTGCGCACGCGCTGCGGGCGAAAGCCCAGCTGCGTGTACAGCATGTCCATGTAGAATTCCGGCTGCTGCACGGGGTCCTCGCGGGTCCATCCGCCGAGGGCGCTCGCGAACGGCTCCTCGCGCGCGATCATCGCGGGCAGCTGGTGGCCGATGTGCCAGCCGTTGTGCGGGATCTGCACGGCGAGTTGCCCCCCCGGCTTCACCATCCCGGCGATCTTCGGGAATAGGGTGTCGTGCCCCAGAATCCACTGGAGCGCCGCGTTCGAGAAGACGAGGTCGAACTGCTTCTGGTACTTCTCGGCCGCGTCCATGATGTCGATCTGCTCGTAGCTCATGCCCGGCAGCGTGTACTTCGCGTTCTCCGCGAGCATCGTCGGCGAGGAGTCGATGCCCAGCGTCTCGCTCGCGCCGAGCTCCTGGTGCAGCCATGCGGTCAGCTCGCCAGTGCCGCAGCCGAGGTCGACGACCTTCATGCCCGGCTCGGGCTGCACCATCCCCGCGAGGTCGTAGAACGGCAGGCTCCGTTCGTCGCGGTAGCGCCCGTACTGCCCCGGCTGCCATCCGGTTCCGCGGCTCACCGACTGTTCGACCATGCTCGGGGCTCCCTCGTTGTTTGCTGGGTCGGTGTGTCCGCGCCCGTTCGGCGAGCGCGAGGCGGCGACCAGCGTAAACCCGCGCACGAGCTCCGCCAACGCGTGCCCCGACCACGCGCGAACAGTCGAAACATCCGACGTATAGGATGGCGCACCTGACCACACGGTCGGACAGGAATGGCGGGAGGTCCACGATGGCAGACGAGCACGCGGCGCGCTGGGCATGGATGCGTGAACGCACTCCGGTCACGAAGGAATACGTCTACCTCAACACCGGCTTCTGTGGCGCACGCACCTTCGAGGTGTCCGACGCGATGAAGCGGCGCATCGACCTCGAGATGTTCCAGGGCCCGACCACCAAGCCGGTCATGGACGAGCGCGCCGATCTGACCAGGCGCCTCCGCGAGGCGACCGCCCGCATGATGGGCGCGGACGTCGACGAGATCGCGATCACCGGAAACACGACGGAGGGCGTGAACATCGGCGTCAACGGCGTCGTGCTCAAGGCGGGGGACGGCGTCGTCACGACGAATATCGAGCACGGTGGCGGGATGGTCCCCGCGTACTGGACGCGCCGGAAGTACGGCACGGAGATCTCGATCGTCCCGATCGAGTACGACAACGGCTCGGGCGAAATCGTCGAGCGCTTCGACCAGGCGATTACTGACACGACGAAGCTCGTCATCCTCTCCGCGATATCGTACGCCACCGGCCAGACGCTGCCGCTCGCCGAGATCACTCGCCTGGCGCACGCTCGGGGCGCCACGGTCGTCGTGGACGGCGCGCAGACCGGCGGACATCTCCCGATCGATGCGCACGCACTGGGGGTGGATGTGTACGCCATCCCGGCGCACAAGTGGCTCTGCGGTCCAGAGGGCCTCGGCATGCTGTACGTGCGTCGTGACCGCATCGCCGACCTCGATCCGGTGAAGGTCAGTGGCCGCGCCGCAGCGTCCTACGACTCCACGGGCAACTTCGAGGCGAAGCAGGGCGACGTGACGAAGTTCGAGGTCTCCACGAACTCGACGCCGGTCATCGCGGGCACCTTGGTCGCGGTCGAGCAGTACCTGGAGTCTGGCCCGCAGGCAGTCTGGGACCGCGTGCGCGCCCTCACCCGCTACGCCGAGGATCGCATCGGCGGCATCGCGGGTGTCGAGCTGACCGGCGGGCGCACCGAGTCGACGCGCAGCGGCCTGTTCTTCTTCGCCGTGCCGGGCATCGACCCCGCCTTCATGGCGGCCTATCTGGAGGGCGAGGCGAAGGTAGTGTGCCGCTCCGTGAAGCAGGTCGGCTCGGTGCGCCTGTCGATGCAGGTCTACAACACGGAGGCCGAAGTCGAGCGCGTGGCGGAGCTCGTCGCCGGTGCAGCCGCGGCTGGCAATGTGCCCGAGCAGTATCGCGTCGTCCCGCACGGGGCCGAGGCATAGCGCTGGCGGAGGCTGCCGTGCTGCTCATCGGGCGGTCGCTTGATCTGAGTCACCCGCCGCGGCTCGCGTCGATCCGCGGCGAGGAGGATGGGCCCCTGCTCGATCTCGTGCAGCAGCAGGTCGAGGCCGGTGCCTGCGATCGACCTCAACTCAGGTCTGCACGCGAAGGTCACCGATCTCGAATGGAGCGTGCGGGTGATCCGGCGCGCGTACCCTGATCGCCCGTTGTTCATCGACACGGCGATGCCACAGCTGCTGGGCGAGGTCCTCGACGCCTGCGCACGCATGCGGGTGGCGCAGCCACTCGTGGCGAACTCGTTGCCGTGGGTGATCGTGGTCTCTTCGATGCCGACACCACCGTGGCGCTGCGCGTCGCTGCGCGCGTGGGTGCCGGGATCGTGCTCTCCCCGCGCGTCGCCGGCCAGCGGCCTCGGCCGACGTCGCGCAGTCGCAGCGCATCGCGATCGCGGCGTGGTTCGGGGTAGAGGCCGCCCAATCTGTCGGGATCGGCGGGCCGATCTACCTCGACGCGCTCGCGTTCCCGCCGCTGACCGACCCACGGCGCTGTCGCCGTTCGCTGGCCGCCCTGCGCTCCGCGCGGCGGATGCCCGGCGTGACGCCGCTGACCGCCGTCGGCAACGTCGGCTACGGTGCGCCGACCGCGCTCGCCTCGTCGTTACGCGCGGTGTACGCGGCGGCGGCGACCGGCGCCGGGGCGCTCGCATTGATCCTGCCCGTCGAGGATGCCGCGACGGTGCGTGCCGTGCGTCTCGCCACGGGGGTGCCCGTACCCGAGACGGCTGCGGATCGCTGGCTCGTCGACGTCGCCTCGGCGGTCGCTGCGGGTGAGCGCCCGCGCTCCTCCCCGTACGCGTACGCCGAGGCGCCCCGCCTGCTGTTCGACTGGTGGCCGTGTTCACCGGGCGGCGGCCGTTACCTGCGCCCGAACGACCGCTCGAGGGCCTCGCGGCTGAGGTGCAGCATCGTCGGGCGACCGTGGGGACAGGTGTGCGGCGTCGCGCACGCCTCGAGGGCACGAAGCAGCGCCCGCTGCTGCTCTCCGTCCAGCCGGTCGCCCGCCATCACCGCCGCGCGGCAGGCAAGCGACGCCGCGGCGCGGTCCGGCCCGGTCAGCCGCTCCTCGGCATCCATCCGATCGAGGTAGTCGCGCAGGGCAGCGGGCGCGTCGCGCCCGGCGAGCGTCGCCGGGATCGCGCGGAGGATCACCGCCGCCCCGTCGGTCGGGTCGATGCCCCACCCCAGTTCCGCGAGCGCGTCCGCCTCCGCGATTGCGAGCGCCGCCTGCGGTGCGGAGAGCGGCGTGACAACGGCCTCGAGCAGCGGCTGGGACGCGGGGGTGCCGGCCTGGCGCGCGGCGAGCACCTGCTCGTAGAGGACGCGCTCGTGTGCCGCGTGCTGGTCGACGAGGTACATCCCGTCCGGCGCCTCGGCGACGAGGTAGGTCAGCTCGACCTGCCCGATCGCACGCAGCATCGGCAGCCGTGCGCTGATCCCGAGCCCGGCCTGTTCCGAGCCGGCAGCCGTGTCGGCCGTGGAAGGCACCGTGCCGTTCTGGGAGCCGGCGCCCGTGACGGCGGGCGCTGCGATCATCGATGTCGGCCGGGCCCCCGCGATCACGCCGCGCCCGTCCATAGGACGGACCGCTGTCTCGTCGGCCTCGCTCCAGCCGGCGAGCGCGCCGGGGAACGCGAGCGGCATCGGCGCGAGCGGTGCACCCGAGCCCGCGAGCGCCTGTCGAATCGCGTCGGCGACGGTCGCGTAGACCAGGCGCTCGTGGCGGAAGCGCACCTCGGCCTTCGTCGGATGCACGTTCACGTCGATTTGATCCGGCGGCACGGTGATCCGCACGAGAGCGACCGGGTGCCGTCCGGCGGGGATCAGTCCCG
>CAMDAY010000162.1 GCA_945888895.1 Dehalococcoides mccartyi
GGTGGGCGTCGTCGGCATCCCCTTGCCCGAGCGCGTGACCGCGCTGCTCGCGGCCGGCTGGGAGGTCGTGCTGCTGGCGCTGCTGGTCCTGGTGGTCGCGGAGATCTACTGGAAGGGCACGCGCACCGCGCGGTTGGCGAACTGGGGCGGCGCGACGTTGATGGTCGTTGGGATCATGATGATCTACGGCATCGGTCACTTCCACGCCGGCGGTGCGTCACCGACCGCCGGCGGTCGTCCGAACCCGATCGTTAGCAGTGATGCCTCGATCGCGCTCGGCCGCGAGCTCTACCAGCAGCGTTGCGTTGCCTGTCATGGCGTGACCGGCATGGGCGACGGCCCCGGGGCGGTCGGGCTGACCCCGCCCCCGGCGCGGCTCCCGCTGCACGTCCCGCTGCACACCGACGGCACTCTGTTCGGCTTCATTGAGGGTGGGTTCCCCGGCAGCGCGATGCCCGCCTTCCGTGGCACGCTCTCGGAGGATCAGATGTGGCACCTCGTGAACTACCTGCGGACGCTCAAGGATCCGCCATCGGCGGCTCCCTCGAAGTAGCCGCTAGACGCGGATCACGACCTTGCCGAAGTGCGCCTGCGACTCCAGGCATTCGTACGCTTCAATCGCCTGGTCGAACTCGAACACCCGGTCGACGACCGGATGGATCGCGCGGAGCGACAGCGCGCGGTTCATGTCCTCGAACATGCGGCGGCTGCCGACGTATATCCGCGTGGCGTGGACGTTGCGCGCGACCAGCGGCACACCTGCATCGCCCGCTGCCTCACGCGTGAGGCCACCGATGATCACGATTGACCCACCCGCGCGCATGCAGGCGTTCGATTTCGCGAAGGTGCCCTCGCCGCCTACCTCCAGCACGAGGTCCGCGCCCCGGCCTTCGGTCAGCTCGAGCACCGCGCGCTCCCAGTCGGGCCGCGTGCGGTAGTTGATCGTGTCGTCCGCGCCGAGATCGCGCGCGCGCTGCAGCTTGTCGTCGCTGCTCGACGTGACGATCGTGCGCAGGCCCGCCGCGTGCGCGAGTTGGAGCCCCGCGATCGACACCCCGCCCGTGCCGAGGAGCACCACGGTCTGTCCGGGCCGCAACCACGCCTGCTCGAAGAGCGCTTGCCACGCCGTCAGCGCGGCACAGGGCAGCGTCGCGGCCTCCTCGTCGCTGAGGTGCGCGGGCGTAACGACCACGCCGCGCTCCGGCAGTGCGACGAGCTGGGCGAGCATCCCGTTGCGCAAACCGCCGCCGAGGGCCTCGGCCTGGTACTCCGGGCGCACCTCGCCATCGATCCAGTTCGGGAAAAAGCAGCTCGTGACGCGGTCGCCGGCGGCGAAGCGGGTGACGGCATCCCCGACCGAGATGACCTCCCCGGCTCCATCCGAGAGCGGGATGATCTCGTCGCGCGCGCCGCGCGCCATCATCAGGTCGCGGTAGTTGAGGGAGGTCGCCCGCACGCGGATCAACACCTCGTCCGCGGCGGGTCGAGGGTCGGGCAACTCGACGAGCGCGAGTCCGCGGACGCCACCGCCCGGCTTGATTCGGTATGCCTGCATTGGGCGCCTCCCTGTCGAACGTGACCCCGGCGTCGCACGATAGCGCACGCGCGTTTGGCGGGAACCTCCGAGGCTCCTGTAACGTCGAACAGCTATGTCGCATCGAACGATCCGAGCCTTCGGCTGCGCCGCCGCACTGCTGGCCGCAATCCTCGTCGCGGCGTGCGACACGACCCCACCACCCGCGTCGGTGACGGCAACCCGTTCCCCGAGCCCGACTTCGTCCCCCGCCTCGTTGCCGAGCACGACGCCGATCGCGACCGCGACACTCACGCCGACTGCGACCCCCTCCACGGCCCCCATTGCGACCCCGAACGCGGGCATGACGCCGCCAGGAGGCACTCCGACCTCGCCGCCGGCGCCACCGCCCCCGGCTCCGACGGCAACGACCGTGACGCCGCCGTCGCCGACGGCATCGGCCACTCCGACGCCCGCGGCGACATCGACGGCGACTCCGTCGCCACCGCCCGGGCCGATCGCGCACGTCACCGTTGAGTTCGGCGTGCCGGTGCGCCTCACCACGGCTGTGGTCGCCGACCTCCCCGGCGGCCGCGAGCTAGCGTTCGTCGATGTGAGCTCCGACTCGCGCTGCCCAGCGGACGTGCAGTGCGTGTGGGCGGGCGAGGCGGCGCTGCTCTTCGAGTGGACGAGCCCCGGCAGAGTGACGCGGGTGCCGCTCGTCGCGCAGCCGGCGCGTGGTGCCTCGACGATCCCCGGCGGGTTCACCCTGCGACTGATCGAGCTGCGCCCGACGCCCCGTGCCGGCCAGGCGATCGCGAAGTCGGACTACGTCGCGACCGTGGTCATCGAAGCTGCCGGACGCACCTCGGGCGCGCTGGGCAGCGTCAGCGTCGGGCCCTCGTGCCCGGTGCAGCGTGAGAGCGACCCGTGCCCCGACCGCGCGCTCGCGGCGACGCTGGTGTTCCGTGACCCGGCGGGCGTCGAGGTCGCGCGAGCGCTCTCCGACAGCGCTGGCTTCTACGCCGTCGCGCTACCGCCAGGCCGCTACACCATCGTCCCGTTCACCCTCGGCGGCGCCACCCTGCCGCGCGGCGTGCCCCGGGAGATCGATGTCCCCGCGGGCGACTGGGTGACCGCGGACGTGATGTACGACAGCGGAATCCGCTAGAGCGCCTCCGCCGCACCTTCCCGCCACCATGCGCAGCGCACCAGCAGCGCGCGCGCGTTAACCTTGATCGCATGACCTCCACGACTGATTCCTCGGGCACGACTCGCGGTCTCGATCGCGTCCTCGCGGCATGGGGTCTCGACGGCGCGCGCGTGATGCCGTTCGAGGGCACGACGGATCGCTGGCGCATCGAGCGGGCGGGCGGCGCTCCGATGCTGCTCCGCCGCTACGACGACCACCGCTCCGCTGAGGTGATCGCGTACGAGCACGACTTGCTCGCGTACCTCGAGGAGCACTCGTGGCCCGTGCCGGTGCCGGTCCCGTCGACCTCGGGAGACACCGCGTTGGATCGCGACGGCGCGCGCTGGGCGCTGTTCCCGCTGTTGCCCGGTGCGCCGTCGCCCGACGAGTCGATCTTCCTCCAGCGTCGAGGCGCACTGCTCGCACTCGTGCACGCCGACCTTGCCGCCTGGGATCGTGCGGTGCGTCGCGAGGCGTTCGGGCGCGTCGATGACTTCGATGCCGCGGTGCAGCCGCACGGCCTTGCGTCATTCGAAGCGCTGCTGGCGCGCGTGCATGCGGTCGACCCGCTGCGCGCGAACATGCTGGCCGTGCTGCGCATGCGTGTCGAGGAGCAGCTCGCGACGTACGGCTACGCGGAGCTGCCGCCGCATCCGCTCTGGGGCGCCTGCACCTCGCAGCACGTGCTGTTCGACGGCAACGAAGTCACCGGCCTGATCGATTTCGACGAGGCGCGTGCGGATGCGCGCGCGGTGGACATCGCGGCGAGCATCCTCGCGGACACGCGCAGCGTCGGCTGGCGGATCGTCCGCTGGGTCGCCGGCTACGCCGCGCACGCCGATCCGCCGCTGACCGAGCAGGAAGCGGACCTGGTGCCCGTGGTGATGGCTGCGCTCATGCTGCGCCGCGTCGCGATCCGGATTGCCGAGGCGCAGTCCGATGCCGGTCTTGATGAGGACGCGCTCGCCATCGTCGATGAGGCGCTCACCGTCGAGGCGAACGAGGCCGACCTCCGCCAGGTGATCCGCACCGCCGCGCGCCTCGCGCCGGCATAGCGCCTCGACATGGCACAACCTCCCGCAGCACGTTCGCCTGAGCACCATCCCGAGGCGTGGCAGCCGCAGGCCACCGAGCCCAACGACTCCGAGCGCCTGTTCCTCGAAGGTCCCCACGAACGCTGGTGGGAGCTGTGGCGTATCGGCCGGATCGCGTGGGAGTTCTTGCGCGGCTTCCGCAAGCTGCACTTCGTCGGCCCGTGCGTCACCGTCTTCGGCTCCGCACGCGTCGACGAGGCGCACCCGCACTACCTGCTCGGACGCCGCGTGGGCGCCGGCCTCGCACGCGCTGGGTTCACGGGGATGACCGGCGGTGGGCCTGGCGTGATGGAAGCCGCGAACCGCGGCGCGCGCGAGGCCGGCGGCATGTCCGTCGGCTGCAACATCGACCTGCCGGACGAGCAGTCGCCGAACCGCTACCTCGACACCTTCGTGCAGTTCCACTACTTCTTCGTGCGCAAGGTCATGCTCGTGAAGTATTCGTACGCCTTTGTCGTGCTGCCCGGCGGCTTCGGCACCCTCGACGAGGTGTTCGAGACGGCGACGCTGATCCAGACCGGCAAGATCCGCGACTTTCCGATCGTGCTGATGGGCACGGAGTTCTGGGCGCCGCTGATGGACTTCATGTCGCGCACGCTGCTCGCGGACGGCAAGATTCGGCAGTCAGACCTCGACCGGCTGACGCTCACCGACTCTGCGGAGGAGGCCGTCGCGCTGATCCGCGAAGCCGCTACGGGTCGCTTCGGTCTGACGTACGCACCGCGACGCCCGCGTCGCCGTCGGTGGCTGCTCGAGTAGCGTTGACGTCCGACACGGGCGCGGTCGGTCCGACGCGCACGGCCGTGGTGATCTGCTCGGTGCCCGGCGTGGCACACGTCGCGGCCGCGGTTCCTGTGACCTGATAGTCCGCGACGACCAGCACGGCGCCCTCGACGCCCATGAGCCCGACGGCCGTCGAACCCAGGCCGTGACGCGAGAGGACACACCCCGATGACACCGACCCCGCCGCCGGAGAGATGACGAACCGGATCGGCACCCCATCCGTGACCAGGTGTCCGCCCGCATCGGTGACTGCCGCGGTGACGACCCCGTCAGCGACAACAGTTGTCACGGA
>CAMDAY010000163.1 GCA_945888895.1 Dehalococcoides mccartyi
GCCTCGACGCCGACTCCGAGGGGCTCGCCGAGACGCCTCGACGGATCGCGGACATGTACCTCGAGTTGTTCGAGGGGCTGCACATGGATGCGGCAGAGCAACTGGCGGTGCAGTTCGACGAGTCGCACGATGAGATGGTGATCCTGAAGGACATCCCGTTCTACTCGATGTGCGAGCACCACTTCCTGCCGTTCCACGGCACCGCGCACGTCGGCTACCTGCCGGACGGCAAGATCGTCGGGCTGTCGAAGATCGCGCGGGCCGTGGAGATCTTCGCGCGGCGGCCGCAGGTGCAGGAGCGGCTGACGAGCCAGATCGCGAACGCGATCGAGAGCGCGCTCGGCGCGAAGGGCGTGGGCGTGGTGATCGAGGCGGAGCACCTGTGCATGACCGCTCGAGGTGTGCGCAAGCCCGGCGCGCTTATGGTGACCTCGGCGATGCGCGGGCGATTCCGCGAGACTGAGAACACGCGCCAGGAGTTCCTCCGACTCATCGGACGCTAGAACCGCAGACACCCCCACCCTCCCCTCCCCCATCGAGGGGGAGGGCACAGAACAAGCGGGCCGCACATGCGCATCGCCATGCTCTCGCTGCACACCTCCCCACTCGCGCCGCTTGGTGGCCGCGAGACCGGCGGGATGAACGTGTACGTGCGCGAGGTCGCGAGTCACCTCGCGTCGCTGGGCATCGAGGTCGACGTGTTCACGCGGCGATCCTCGACGACGGACGACGAGGTGCAGACGTTCTCCGACGAGGCCGGGACGCCGGGGGCGCGCGGCGCGCGCGCCCGCCTGGTGCAGATCACCGCCGGGCCGAAGTCGCGCATCGAGAAGGAGGAGATGCTCCCCTTCGCGCCCGCGTTCGCCGACGGCGTCGAGGCGTTCCGTACGCGCGAGGGCCTCGTGTACGACGTCATCTACTCGCACTACTGGCTGTCGGTGCAGGCGGGCGCGTTGCTCGCGGAGCGGTGGGACGTGCCCCACGCCGCGATGTTCCACACGCTCGCCGAGGTGAAGCTGCGCGCGCGCACCTCGGAGTCCGAGCCGCCTGAGCGCATCGCGGCGGAGCGGCGGCTCGTCGCGGGCCTCGATCGCATCGTCGCGGCGACGGAGCACGAGCGGCGGCTGCTGACGCAGATCTACCGCGTGCCGGCGAGCCGGGTCGCGGTCGTGCCGCTGGGCGTGGACCTCGACCAGTTCGCGCCGCGCCCGCAGGCCGAGGCACGCGCGGCGCTGGGCATGGCGCCCGACGAGCGCATGGTGCTGGCGATCGGCCGCATCGAGCCGCTCAAGGGCTTCGACATCCTGATCCGGGCGATCGCACAGCTCAGTGACCGCAACAAGGTCGTGCTCTCGATCATCGGTGGCGACGAGCGCGCGAGCCGCGAGCTCGATGCGCTGCGCGCGCTCGCCGAGGAGCTCGGCGTCGGCGACGCGGTGCGCCTCCTCGGCCCGCGCCCACACGACGCGCTCGCGATGTACTACAACGCCGCCGACGTGGTGGCGGTGCCATCGTTCTACGAGTCGTTTGGCCTCGTCGCCGTGGAGGCGATGGCGTCCGGTGTCCCGGTTGTGGCGTCGAGGGTCGGCGGGCTCGCCTCGACGGTCGCGGACGGGCGGACCGGCTACCTCATCCCGTGGCGCTGCCCGGAGCCCTTCGCCGAAAAGATCGAGCTGCTGCTCCGCAACGAGGAGTTGCGTCGCGCTCTCGGCCAGGCCGCCGCCGAGCGGATGCGCTCGTACTCATGGGGCGAGGTCGCGCGCGCCGTTGCCGCCGTCCTCGCCGGCCTGACGACGGAGATCGCCGAGGATTGCACGGTGGTCGCCGGCGCGTAGACTCCGCGCATGACGACCCAGCCCACGACCCAGCTCACGAATCAGCCCCAGAGCCCGCGCCCCGCGCGTCGCTACCCCGAAGCACAGAACATCGACCCGAAGGGCGATCTCCTCGACGAGCTCGAGGCGAAGGCTCCGAAGCGCGCGCTCGCCGTGTTCGCCCATCCGGACGACGCTGAGTTCACCAGCGGCGGCACGCTGGCCCTCCTGTGCGCGCGCGGCTGGGACGTCAACGTGGTCGTCACCACCAGCGGCAACAAGGGTACGAAGGATCCCGAGGTCACCCCGCAGTACCTCGCGGGCATCCGCGAGGACGAGCAGCGCGCAGCCAGCGCCATCCTCGGCACGCACGAGCCGGTCTTCCTCGGCTACCCGGACGGCTACGTGCACGAGGACGACGAGTTGCGGGGCCTGCTGGTGCGCCAGATCCGGCTGCACCGCCCCGAACTGGTGATCACCTGGGACGGCTTCCGCCCCGGCTTCAACCACCGCGACCACCGCAACACCGGCCGCGCGATGTACGACGCCATCTTCCCGGCGGCGGACGACCACCTCTACTACGTCCTCGACAAGGAGGAGGGCCTCGAGCCCTTCCGGCCGCAGGCGATGCTCCTTGCGGGCACCCGCGACGCGGACTACCACGTGGACATCACGCCGGTCTTCCGCACGAAAATCCGCGCGATCCTCGCCCACGTCTCCCAGATCCACGGCCGCACCGAGGAAGACACGGTGAAGATGTGGGAGGAACGCGCCCAGGCGGCCCGCGAGGCCGGCGACGAGTCCGCCTCCCCCTACCGTGAGTCGTTTACGAAAGTGCTGCTGAGGCGGTAGTCGCCCCTCGAATCTCGGTAAATCTGCATGATGGGCCGTCGGGTCGAGCGGTGCCACGTCGTCGCGAGTTCGGTCGAGGTGGCCGCGTGCGGCGGCCCATCCCCTGCCGGTGGTCCTCCGGATAGCCCTGCGGTAGGGATTTCCTCGTATGGGGGTTTGACATAGGGTCGGGTCGGCCCCAGACTCAGAGGTCGCGCCTGTTACAGGTGCGCAACTTCTCGCGAAGTGCCGGTCGTTTGGCCAGTTCGCGATGAGGACCGGCGTTCACCTCCCACGGCGGGAGAGGCACGCGACAGGCTCATCCAACAGCCATTCGGCCGTTCCTGTTTGCCTGATTTCAGCCCTGGCCAGGCCCTCCCAGATGGGGAGTGGCTGCGCGGGACAAGAGTGGGGAGTCGGCGTGCCGACGATCAATCAGCTGGTTCGCACACCGCGGACGCCGGTGAACAAGAAGACGAAGGCGCCTGCGCTGCGCTTCCGGTTCAACACGCTCAAGAACCGCATGAAGCGCTCCGCGAAGGGTTCGCCCCAGAAGCGCGGCGTGTGCACCCAGGTGCGCACCGTCACGCCGAAGAAGCCGAACTCCGCGCTGCGCAAGATCGCGCGTGTTCGTCTCTCGAACAACATCGAGGTGACGGCGTACATCCCCGGCGAGGGCCACACCCTGCAGGAGCACTCTGTGGTGCTCATCCGCGGTGGTCGTGTGAAGGACCTCCCCGGCGTGCGCTACCACATCGTCCGGGGCGCGCTGGACGCGCAGGGCGTGAAGAACCGCAAGCGCGGCCGTAGCAAGTACGGCACGCGGAAGGCGTAAGGGACTCAGAATGCGCCGAAACCGCGCCGTTACCCGACCCACCATTCCCGATCCCCGCAACCAGTCGCGGGTGGTCAGCAAGTTCATGTCCAACCTCATGCGCGACGGCAAGAAGTCCGTCGCAGAGCGGGTCGTGTACGACGCGTTCGACAAGATCGAGGAAGTTACCGGCCGCCGTGCCATCGACGTGTTCGATGCCGCCGTGCGCAACGTGACCCCGGTGATTGAGGTGAAGCCGCGCCGTGTCGGTGGTGCCACTTACCAGGTGCCCGTCGACATCCGCAGCGAGCGCCGTCAGGCGCTGGCGCTGCGCTGGCTGCTGGACTCGTCCCGCCGTCGCGGCGGTCGCTCGATGTCGGAAAAGCTCGCCGCCGAGCTGCTCGACGCGGCGAACAACGCCGGCAACGCAATTCGTCGCAAGGAAGAGACACACCGGATGGCAGAAGCCAACCGTGCGTTCGTTCACTACCGCTGGTAATCGGCTCGGCATGACGGAGACGCACTCGCCGGCGGCGATGTGCGCTCCGAGCCCGACCGCCCATAGCGCGCAGTAGGAAAGTTTTCGAGGGACTGATGGCACGGACCACGCCGCTCGACCACGTCCGCAACATTGGCATCATCGCGCACATCGACGCGGGCAAGACCACCGTGTCCGAGCGCATCCTGTTCTACACCGGCCGCACGTACAAGATCGGCGAGGTCCACGAGGGCACGGCGGTCATGGACTGGATGGAGCAGGAGCGCGAGCGCGGCATCACGATCACCTCTGCCGCGACGACCGCGCAGTGGGACGGCCACACGATCAATCTCATCGACACCCCGGGCCACGTCGACTTCACGGTCGAGGTGGAGCGCTCGCTGCGCGTCCTCGATGGTGGCGTCGTCGTGTTCGATGGTGTCGCCGGCGTGGAGCCGCAGTCGGAGACGGTGTGGCGCCAGGCGGACAAGTACGCCGTGCCGCGCATGTGCTTCGTCAACAAGATGGACCGCATGGGCGCCTCCTTCGAGCGCTGCGTCGACATGATGGTCACGCGCCTCGGCGCTGTGCCCGTGCCGCTGCAGATCCCGATGGGCGCCGAGGATTCCTTCGCGGGCCTCATCGACCTGGTCAAGATGCAGGCTGTCTACTTCGAGGGCGAGCGCGGGCTCAACGTCATCGAGAAGGACATCCCCGCCGAGTTCGCCGACGCTGCGCAGACCGCGCGCGAGACGATGATCGAGCGCACCGCCGAGAACGATGACGAGCTGATGGCGGTCTTCCTGGACGGCGGCGAGATCAGCAACGAGATGCTGGTCGCGGGCATCCGCCGCGCGACCATCGCCGGGAAGATCAACCCGGTGCTCTGCGGCACGGCGCTCAAGGACAAGGG
>CAMDAY010000164.1 GCA_945888895.1 Dehalococcoides mccartyi
GGTGCTTGTACGGCCAAGTGCCGATGCAGATCGCGTCGATGTCCGGGTCGCGGAAGAGCGCCTCCGGGTCGGTCTCGACGCGGCCGATCCCAAAGGCGTCCGCGACCCGGTGGCCGCTCTCCGGCGAGCGGTTGCAGACCGCCACCAACTCAACGCCCTCGATCGCCTGGAAGCCGGGAATGTGCCTCGTGCGCGTGTTCGCGCCCGCGCCGATCAGCCCAATTCGCAGCGTCTCTGCCATCGTCGTGCTCCTCGCGTGACCAGGGGCGCGGGAATCGCGCTCGGCGTTCGGGACGATACCGCATGGCACCCCAAGAGGGGGTCTGACCGGGCGGTATCCGGCCGTGCGGCTGCGACGGAACGAGTTTTCATAAGTGACGACGGAACAGCTTGCCACGAGTACACTCGCGAGTACACGCGAAGGCATGCGAGTGCTGGTCATTGACGACGAAGCTGATATCGCGGAGATCGTCCACCTCACGTTTAGCCTTCGCTGGCCCGAGGCGGAGGTGATCACGGCCGCCACGGGCGACATGGGCGTCGAGCTCGTCGAGCGTGAGACCCCCGACCTGGTGCTCCTCGACATCGGCCTCCCCGATATCGACGGGTTCGAGGTCTGCGAGCGGATTCGTCACTTCTCGGATGTCCCCGTCGTCATGCTGTCCGCCCGGCACGAGGAGGTAGACAAGGTTCGCGGCCTCGAGATGGGTGCGGACGACTACGTCACGAAGCCGTTCTCACACATCGAGCTGCTCGCCCGCGTCCGTGCCGTCCTGCGCCGTTCCGAGTCCCAGGAGTCCACGCGCGAGGGGCCGCCGTTCGATGCGGCGCCGCTCTTCATCGACTACGCCAGGCGCCTCGTCCGTGTCGACGGCGAGGAGGTGAAGCTCACGCCGATCGAGTACGGGCTGCTCTACCACCTCACGTGGAACGAGAACCGGGTCTTAACTTTCCGTACCCTGTTGGCGAGGGTCTGGGGGCGGGAATATATGGACGAGACCGACTACCTGAAGGTGCACATCCAGCACCTCCGCAGGAAGCTTGGCGACGATCCACAGAACGAGCCGATGATCGCGAATGAGCGAGGCGTCGGCTACAAGTTCGTCCGCCGCCAGCGCGCGGACGTTGCCCGGAAAGCGATGCGGTGACCCTCGAATTCGAGTCCCCCGCGAACAACGGTACGGGCGCGATCCTTCGCGCCCTTGCCTCGTTGATGGCCGCGCTCGGCAACGACGACGACGGTGCGCGCCCGGCGATGCGCGACTACGCCCCGGCGTACCCGCCCGTACAGGCCCCTCGTCAGTCCGCGCCCCGCTCCGAGCAGCCCCGCGAGCCCCGTCTGGATCCTTCGCGCCCCACGTCGCGCGGCCGAGCCGCAAGTACCGAAGCCGAGCTGCTGCTGGATGACGCACGACAGCGCGCGGAACGCATCCTGCAGGAGTCGATGGAGCGCGCGAACGACCTGCTCGCCCGTGAGCGCCCGACCTCGAGCGGCGGCAGCGGTCAGCCCCTCGGCACCAGCGAGGACGTCGAGTCGCTCCAGCGCTCAGTCGACGAGCTGCTGCTGGGCATGCGCGATGTGCAAGCCCGCCTCGCGCGGCTGGAGTCGATGATCGCGACCGCGACGAGTGCGCCGATGGCTACCCCGCCGTCCGTGGCACCCGCGCCGAACCCCTCGCCGACCCCCATGACGCCGACGAGCCCGGCGACCCCGACTGCGCCGCGCGCCGCCTACCCCCCGATTGAGGAAGAACGACGCCCGGGCGTCCTGAGCGTGGTCGCCCCCCAGTCGCCGCAGCCGGTGCGGGCCGACGTGCCTCCTCCTCCGGGGGCTCCGCCTCCTCCGTTCGCTGCGCTGGTCCTCCCGCCCTCGGCCGTGCCTCCGGTTCGCGGCGGCGTACAGCCCGCAGCGATGCAGCAGCCTGCGTTCGTCGAGGACGACGAGCCCGAGGTCGCCGGGCCCGCCGCTGCCGCCCCGGCCGCGCACCGCGAGGACGCCCCCGCGACCGGCCGCGCCGAGGCTCCGGCCTCGTCTCCGTGGGAGCGTCGCCGGGATGACGCGGACGATGACGCGCCCGGCACGCTGGCCACCTTCACACCCGCCGACGGCGCAGTGCTCCTGCGGGGCCGCGCCCGTGTCCGGATTCCAGGGGCTGATGCGTCTCCAGGACGCGCTCCAGCGCATCCCCGCGATTCGCCAGGCGACCGTGGAGGCGTACTCCCAGGGCGAGGCGCGGCTGCGCCTGGAGCTCGCTGAGGATGTCGACGCTGACGAGATCGCGGAGGGTGTGGGCGCGGGCCTCGGTCAGAACGCGCAGGTGCGTGAGGCGTCCGAGGAAGACAGCACGATCGTTATCGCGTTCGAGTAGTCGGGCTGGTTGCGTCAGGTTGGTTCGACCCGCGGCGGGGGCCTGCGGGAAGGCGTTCGAGTGACTGATCCCACATCGTGTCCCATCGCGTGTCCGGGCTGGAGACGCATTCGCGCGCTCTGCGCGCCGGTCCTCCAGTCATGACAACCACGACCGCATCCGTTGTGCGCGCGCGCCGCAGTGGCGTGCTGCTGTGGATACTCACGCTGTTCAGTGGCGCCGTCTTCATTGGCATCCACCTCGCTGTGACCTATGCGGTGCTCGACGCCTTCGATGTGCGGCTGCTGGTGCTGGACATCGGGCTGCTGATGCTCGCCCTCGGTCCCGCGGCCTGGTACATCGGCTCCCTGACGGAAGAGCGTCAGCGCCACGCCGCGCAGGTCGTGCTCCTCGACGTGGTGGCGCAGCCGCGCAACATCGGCGATGCCGCCCGTGGGGCACTCTCGGCGCTCACGCGTCACCACATCGCGGATGCCGGCGTGATCGCACTCACGGATGAGCACGATGATGCGCAGCGCATCATCGCGGCTGTGGGCTACCCGGAAGGCTGGGTGAAGATCGCTCCCCCTGTACGCCACGGCGCGGATCTCACGCCACTGATCGGCCGTGAGCGCGAGGTGCATCCGTGGGTGGAGCCGCTCGGCCGCTCGCTCGGCAAGCGGCCGTGGGTGGCGCGCATCCCGATCAGCAGCAACGGTGACCGCATCGGGATGCTGTTGCTGGTTTCTCGGCAGGGCAGAGCGATCCGCGACCCCATCGTCCTCGCGACGATCGCGGCGCAGGTGGGCGCGGCGCTGGATCACGCCGCGCTGTACGAGGCTGCGTACCAGCGCGAGCGCGAGCTGGAGGCGCAGGATCAGCGGCGTCGCGACTTCATGGCAGCCATCTCTCACGAGATCCGCACGCCATTGATGTCGATCCAGGCGTTCGCCGACCTGCTGCGCATGGACACGGACTCAATGGACAGCGCCGCGGACGAGCTGGTCAATTCGCTCACCGAGGGCGTGTCTCGGTTGAACCGCCTGGTCACCGATCTCATCGACCTCGGCCGCTCGGGAGGGCAGGAGTTCGAGGTCGTGGTGACGGAGGTCGATGCCATCCAGGCAGTGCGTGCGGCGGAGTCCATGAGCCGTCCGTCATTTCTCGTCCGAGAGCAGGTGGTCGTCGGCGATGTGCCGGAGGCTCCACTACTCGTGCTGGCAGACCCGCACCGGCTGGAGCAGGTGATCCTCGCCGTGCTGTCGAACGCCAACCGCCACGCGCCCCCCGCATCTGAGATCGAGTTGCGCGCCCTGCGCACTGACGACGGCCACGTACGCATCGAGGTGCGCGACCACGGGACGGGCATCGCGCGCGAAGATCGCGAGCGGATCTTTGAGCCGTACTACCGTGTGCGTGGGCCGGGCGGCGAGTCTCTGCCCGGCTCTGGCCTCGGCCTTGCGGTCGCCCGTCGCATGATCGAGGCACAGGGTGGCCGCATCTGGGCCGAGGACTGCTCCGACGGCCCCGGCGCGCGCTTCTGCATCGAAGTCCGCGCCGTCGTCTTCCACGGGTAGCCTCGGGCCCCGCGCGGGCGTAGCCCTCACGGGGGTTTTCGTCGTTCCCGGCCCTCCCGAGTCGGGAGGGGCCGGGCCAGGCTGCCACCTCGACCTGGCGTGGTTCGCGGGCGCCGCGTCGGTTCCGCGAGCGAAGCGAGCTTGCGTGCGATAATCACCGCACATGCACCTGGCGCACCTCGCCCTCACCGACGTCCGATCGTTCCGCCGCCTGTCCATCGACCTCGCACCGGGCATCTACGTGATCGCGGGCGAGAATGGGGCGGGCAAGACGAACCTGCTCGAATCCGTTGCCATGCTTGCCACCACGAAGGGCGTGCGCAGCGGCCCCGACCTCGATGTCATCGCGTGGCAGGCGGTGATCGAGGATCCCCTGCCGTCCGCGCGCCTCGAAGCGAACGTGGAGACGGCGGCCGGCGGTCGATCGCTGGAGGTCGCCGTCATCGCGCAGGTGGCGGTGGCGGGCGTGCCGCCGACGCGTGCCGGGAAGCGCTTCCGTGTCAATGGCGTCGCGAGGCGCGCGTCCGACCTGATCGGGCAGCTGCGCGTCGTGATGTTCGCTGCGGATGACCTCGCGATCATCGATGGGCCGCCCGCGAACCGGCGTCGCTACCTGGACCTCACGATTTCGCAGCTCGATCCCGCGTACCTGCGGGCGCTGCAGCGCTATGCGCGCGTGCTCGAGCAGCGCAACAGCCTGTTGCGACGACTGCAGGAACGAGGCGGCCGCGGCCTCGACCAGCTCGACTTCTGGGACGACGAGCTGTCGGCGGCAGGTGCGCTGATCCTCGCGCGGCGCGCGGAGTCCGTGCGCGCGATCGCCCGCGACGCCGCCGACCGCTACGCCGAACTCGCCTCGACCGTGGAGGAAACGCTGGAGATCCAGTACCTGCCC
>CAMDAY010000165.1 GCA_945888895.1 Dehalococcoides mccartyi
AGATCTGCAGGTCGTGCTCGAGGCGCAGCAGGTCGGTCTCGAGTCGTCCGGTCTCCTCGCGCCCGAAGTCCCGCATCTCGGGGTCGCTGTCACCGGCCAGCGCGCGCGCCTCCTCGAGGTTCCGCTCCGACGCCCGGTACTCGCGGTACAGCCCGACGACGGTCTCGATCTGCGACCGCTCGCGCGCCAACTCCTGCACCCGCCGGTGGTCGGCGAGCACATCAGGATCCGAAAGGAGCCGCTCGAGCTCCTCGAAGCGCGCTTCGATCTCAGCCAGTCGTTCGAACATAGGTACAGGTTACCAGCGGGCGAAGTTAGGCGCGGTCGGCGAAGACCTCGGCAAGGTCGGCCACCGCCACGGTCCGCTGCTCCTCGTCGCCGCGGAGTGGCTTGAGCACTACCGTGCCGGCGTCGGCCTCGGTGTCGCCGGCGATGAGGGCGTAGCGCGCGCCGGAGCCGTCTGCCGCGCGCATCGCGGCCTTCATCGAGCGGCCGGGGAGGCCGTTGCGGACGGAGACGCCCGCTGCGCGGAGCATCGCAGCGGCGCGCGCGGCGGCGAGGGCTCCCTGCTCGCCGAGGGGGATCGTGACGACGTCGGGTGCGCGTTCCTCGGCCGGGCCGAGGCCGCGCTCGCGCATGTTCAGGGCGATGCGCTCGATGCCGGTGGCGAAGCCGACGGCCGGCGTGGACGGGCCGCTGAGGACCTCGATCAGGCCGTCGTAGCGGCCGCCCGCGCCGATCGTGGACTGGCCGCCCGCGCCGGGCGGCTCGACCTCCCACACCGTCCGCGCGTAGTAGTCGAGGCCGCGCACGATGCGCGGGTCGACCTCGTACCGGATGTCGAGCGCGTCGAGGTGGCTCTTCACCGCCTCGAAGTGCGCCGCGTCGTCCTCGGACAGGTAGTCGAGGATGCTCGGCGCGTCGATCACGGCGGGGTGCGCAGCGTCCTCCTTCGAGTCGAGGATGCGCAGGATGTTCGTCTCGAACCGCCGCTGCGAATCGCGCGAGAGCGTGCCTAGGTGCGGCTGGAAGTGGGCGGTGAGCACCTCGGCGTAGCGCCGTCGCGTCTCCGCGGTGCCAATCGAGTTGATGCGCAGGATCAGCTCGTCCGCGGGGAAGCCGAGCTCGCGGTAGAGCGTCAACTGGAGGTCGATCAGCTCCGCGTCCGCGGCGGGGGAGTCGGTGCCGATCGCCTCGACGCCGAACTGAGTGAGCTGGCGGTAGCGGCCGGCCTGCGGGCGGTCGTAGCGAAAAAACGGGCCGAAGTAGAAGAGTCGCACCGGCTGCGGGCGGCTCGACATGCCGTGCTCGATGTAGGCGCGGCAGGCCGCCGCCGTCCCCTCCGGGCGCAGCGCGAGGCGGTCGCCCCCGCGATCCTCGAAGAGGTAGACCTCTTTCTGCACGATGTCCGACTCGTCGCCGGCGGTGTGCAGGAAGACCGAGGCGTCCTCGACGATCGGGGTCGTGATCTGGCGGTAGTCGTACAGGCGCGCGACGCGCTCCGCGGTGTCGCGGATGAAGCGGATGAGGTCGGCATCCTCGGGCAGGACGTCGTGCATTCCACGGGGCGCGCGAGGTGAGGTGGGCATGGCGGGAGTCTACGGGCGCTCCGTGGCCCGGGCAACGCGCGCGTGGCTGGGTGGCGTTCGAGGGGAGACCGGTGGTGCCTCGACGTGATGCCGTAGGTCGACGTCGCAGAGTCGGGCGGCCCACCCCTGCCCCTCCCGGCGCGGGAGGGGTTCTGAATCAGCAGATGTTGTGAGGAGCTGCGCCCCTCACAACATCTGGCGGAACGGGCGCTCCGAGACCCGGGCAACGCGCAGGTGGTGCGCCGGACGGGCTAGCGGGCCACTTCCCCCGCCTGCGCCTCGACCCATGCGAGGTGGCGACGCACCGCTGCCGCGAAGCCCTCAGGGTTCTCGAGGTGGAGCATGTGCGGTCCGTCGATGGCCTCGAACTTCGCGTTCGGGAAGACCTTCGAGAGTGCCTCGGCGGATTCGACGGGGGTCGTGCCGCCGGCGAAGTCGGAGCGGCCAATGGCGACCGTGACCGCGATGTAGATGGCGGGGAGCAGGTCCTTGATCGCCGAGCGACCGAGGGTCCGCCAGTTTGCGGCGACACCCATCGGGTCGTTCGCGAGCCAGCGGGCGCGCGTGTATTGGACGCCGGGGTGGTTGGCGGCGATCGCCTCCGGCGTGAACCAGCGCGGCATCACCCAGTCGAGGGTGTCCGCCATCGTGGACTTCTCCTGCGTGTCGGCGCGCTCGTTGATGAGTTCCTCGCCGGCCGCGACTCGCTCGCGCTCCTGCTGCGTCGTGCGCGGGCTGTTGCCGCCGTCCGAAAGGAAGAGCGAGCGCACGCGATCGGGGTGGCGCAGCGCCGTGTACTCCGCCACGGTGCAGCCCATCGACACCCCGACGAGGTCGAGCGGGCCCGCGTAGTTGGCGGCGACCTCATCGGCGAGCTCTTCGAGGGTGTACGTGCCAGAGGGTGGGAGCGGGCGATCGCCGTTTCCGGGGTACTCGAACCGCTCCCCCTTGAGCCCGCAGGCGTTCCAGCACTCCACATCGAGCGCGACCGGGTGCAGAAGTACGACCGCCATGGCGTTCTCCTCGATGCGGGCGTGTTCCGGGGTGATGGTACCTCGGGCGACGCCAGTCTCTCACCGCCGCCCGGTGCGTCAAGGACGTGCCCGAGCGGCCCGGTGGCGACCGGCAGGCCCCCAGCGACCGGTCGTAGGCCGTCGCAGTACACTTCGAGCACGATGGTCGTCTCGAAACCGCTGCCTGCTGGCGCGCGCGAACTGCTCGAGGAGGCGGCCGGGTACCTCCCACCCGACCGCGTCGAGCAGGTGGAGCGCGCCCTCGAATTCGCCGTCGAGAAGCACGAGGGCCAGACGCGCCGCTCGGGCGAGCCGTACGTCATCCATCCGATAGCCGTCGCCCGCCTGTGCGCCGAGCTGCACATGGACGCGCCCACCCTCGCCGCCGCACTCCTCCACGACACGATCGAGGACTGCGGCGTCACGTCCGACCAGCTCCGCTCGAAGTTCGGCCCGGACGTCACCCTCCTCGTCGAGGGCGCGACGAAGATCGAGCAGATGCCTGACCGAACGATGGACGTGGAGCAGGCGGACGCCGAGACCCTCCGCAAGATGTTCCTGGCGATGGCGGAGGACGTGCGCGTCGTCATCGTGAAGATGGCTGACCGCTTGCATAACATGCGGACGTTGGAGCATCTCGGCACGGGCCGTCAGCAGGCGCTGGCCCGCGAGACGATGGACATCTACGCCCCGCTCGCCTCGCGCCTCGGCGTCTGGCAGTTTAAGTGGGAGCTCGAGGATCTCGCGTTCCGCTACCTCGAGCCGGAGATGTACCACCGCGTCGCGAGCATGGTCGCCTCGCGCCGCAGCGAGCGTGAGCGCTACATCCGTGCGCTCGAAGGCGAGCTCGCCGAGATACTCGCGGCTGCCGGCATCAAGGCCGAGGTGACGAGCCGCGTGAAGCACCTCAAGTCGATCGCGGAGAAGATGCAGCGCTACGCCGACCAGGGGCGCTCCTTCGACCAGATGCGCGACCTGCTGGCGCTGCGTGTCTTCGTCGACACGATCGCGGACTGTTACAACGTCCTCGGCGTCGTCCACCAGCACTAGCGTCCGATCCCCGGCACCTTCGACGACTACATCGCGAGCCCGAAGGAGTCGCTGTACCAGTCGCTGCACACGTCTGTCCTCGGTCCCGACATGCGGCCGTTCGAGGTGCAGATCCGCACGTACGAGATGCACCAGCTCGCGGAGTACGGCGTCGCGGCGCACTGGCAGTACAAGTCCGACGCGGGCGGCAAGCGCGATGCGCAATACGAGGAGCGCATGGCGTGGCTGCGCCATCTCCTGGAATGGCAGCAGGACGTGTCCGGCACGGAGGACTTCCTCGAGTCCGTGCGCATGGACGTGTTCCGCGATCAGGTCTTCGTGCACACGCCGAAGGGCGCGGTGCGTGTGCTGCCCGCCGGTTCGACGCCCATCGACTTTGCGTTCCGCATCCACACCGACCTCGGCTACAACTGCGTCGGCGCGAAGGTGAACGGCAAGATGGTGCCGCTGAACACGGTGCTCAAGAACGGCGACGTGATCGAGATCATCCGGTCGAGGGCGCCGAAGGGGCCCTCGCGCGACTGGTTGATCCCGTCGCTCGGGTACCTCGGGTCGAGTCATTCGCGCCAGAAGGTGCGGCAGTGGTTCCACCGAGAGCACCGTGACGACAACGTGGACAAGGGGCGCGAGATCCTCGAGCGGGAGATGCGCCGCCTCGGTCTGGACCAGGCACCCTCGAACCTCGCGAAGGACCTGGGGTACGAAGGCAACCGCGATCTCTACGCCGGGCTCGGATCGGGCGACCTCAGCGTCCAGAAGCTGATGAACCGGCTCGCCGAGGATGCCCCGCAGCCCGAGATGCCGAAGCTCGCCACGGCCACGGTGCAGATGGGCCGGGGTTCCCCCGGCGTCCGCGTCCTTGGTACGGCGGGCCTGCACGTGCAACTCGCGAAGTGCTGCCACCCGCTGCCCGACGACCCGATCATGGGGTACGTGACACGCGCCCGCGGAGTGACGGTGCACCGTGCCGACTGTCGCAGCGCCCACTGGGATCGCGATGCCGCGCGCGTCGTCGAGTGCGACTGGGTCCCGGGTGGCTCGCTCTACA
>CAMDAY010000166.1 GCA_945888895.1 Dehalococcoides mccartyi
AGCGGCGTGCTGACCTTCCGGGTCACCTCGCGCAGCGGCCCGCTGACCGTGGCGCGCGCGGTGAGCGCGGACCATGAGCTGGTCGTCGTGTCGAAGAACGGCATCGTTATGCGCACCTCGGCCGGCTCGATCAGCCAGCAGGGGCGCGGCACGCAGGGCGTGCAGGTGATGAACGTGGACGACGACGACATGGTCGCGTCGGTCGCGCGCGTCGACCTGGCCGAAGGCCCGGACGTCACCGCCGAGGAATAGCCGCGCCGTACATGCCGGGGTCGCGATGCAGTTAGATGATCTGGGCGAGTTCGCGCTGATCGATCGCATCGTCGCGCACCTCGGCGAGGCGGCGGCGCGCGACATCGTCGTCCCATCGGGCGACGATGCCGCGGCGTGGACGACCGTCGAAGGCTACGCGGTGGCCACGATCGACGCGCTGGTCGAGGGCACGCACTTCCGTCGCGACACGATGAGCATGGCGGACGTCGGCTGGCGCGCGGTCGCCGCGAACGTCTCCGACCTCGCGGCGATGGGGGCGGAGCCGCAGTACCTGCTGGTCGCGACACTCCTCGGCCCTGACGTGACGCTCGAGGATGTCGACGGGCTCGCGCAGGGCATCGGCGAGGCATGCGCGGCGATGGGAGTGCGGGTCGCCGGTGGCGACATCGTGCGGGCGGCGACGACGGGCCTGTCGATCGCGGCCTACGGGCGAGCGCGTCAGACGACGGATGACATTCCCGCGCTGCTCCGTCGAGGTGGTGCGCGGCCGGGCGACCGAGTCGCCGTGTCGGGCCACATCGGCGCTGCCGCCGCCGGCCTGGTGCTCATCCAGACGGGACGCAGCAACCATGTCGCGGCTGCGCCACTGGTGCGCGCGCATCGGCGGCCCGTCGGTCGGGTAGCGTTGGGTCGCGCGGCGCTGGCGCTTGGTGTGCGCTGCGCTATCGACTGTTCGGACGGGTTGTTGCAGGATCTCGGACACATCGCCCAGCGGTCACACGTGGGCATCGAGGTCGCACTCGCGCAGGTGCCGGTGCATCCGGCGGCGGTAGAGCTACTGGGCGCGCAGGCCGCGCTCGACCTGGCGCTGGGTGGGGGTGAGGACTTCGAGCTGGTGCTGACCGGCGGCCGTGAGGCGCTGATGGCGCTGGATACGGAGGACGTGCCGGTCTCGCTGATCGGCCGCGTCGTCGCGGAGCACCCCGGCGAGGTGATCGCGTGGGCCGAGGACGGCTCGGTGTACGAGCCGCCTCGACGTGGCTGGGATCAGACGAGGGACACGGGAGAGCGATGAGTACCGCGAACCGCACGAGAATTCACAGCACCGGGGTTGCGCAGACGCGCGCCCTCGGCCGCCGGCTCGCGCGCTTCCTGCGGCCGGGCGACGTAGTGCTGCTGCAGGGCCCCCTCGGCGCTGGGAAGACCGCGCTCGCGCAGGGCATCGGTGCGGGGCTCAAGGTGGAGAGCACCGTCAGCAGCCCGACCTTCGTGCTCTGCGTCCTGCACGAGGGTGTGACGAAGATGTACCACGCCGACCTGTACCGCCTCACCGAGTCGAGTGAGGTCGAGGATCTCCACCTCGACGACCAGGCGCGTGACGGCGTGCTGCTCATCGAGTGGCCCGAGCGCGGCCTGGAAGCGCTGCCCGCGGAGCACCTGCTGATCGTCCTCGACCCGGTCGAGGGCAAACCGAAGGAACGCCAGATCACGATCGTCGCCAGCGGCACGCGCTACGAGCGCGTCCTCGATGGGCTCGGCGCGCGTGGTTAGCCTCGATCGCATTGACCTCGGCATCGACACCGCGGCGGACGACGCCTCGCTCGCGCTGCTGCGCGGCGACGAGGTGATCGCGCAGCACGCATGGCATGTCGACAGCACGATGTCGAAGGAGCTGCTGGCGCACCTCGACGCGCTGCTCGTCGAGGCGGGTGTGACGCGGCAGCAGATTGCGTCGATCGCGGTGACCAACGGGCCGGGGACCTACGGAGCGGTGCGCACGGGCCTCGCGACCGCGCAGGGGCTCGCCCTCGCTCTCGACGTCCCGCTCGCCGGCATCGGCCGGTTCGAGGCGGACGCTGCGCTGCACCTCGAGCCGGGGCGGGTCGTCGTCGCGACGCACGACACCGGCCGCGCGGGCATCGCGTGGGCCGCGTACACGCAGGACGCGCCGGGCGAGGCACCCCGCTGCCTTGTCGAACCGGACATCGCCGCCGCCGAGGACGTCGTGCGCCTCGCGCCGTCGCCCGCGACGTGGTGTGGCGAGACGAACGAGGCACTCCGGGATGCGCTGACCGCCGCACGAGCCGCATCGCAAGACAGTGCGGGCCGTAGCGGCGACACTGATGCGGCCTCGCCTCCGGGCGGACGGGCCGCGGCCCTCGTGCGCATCGCGCGCGCGCGGCAGGCGTACGGCGACCCGGCGCTGGTGGACGCGTTCTACCTGCGCCCGCCATCGATTACGAGAGCGAAGCCGCGCGAGGCCTAATCCTCGTTGACGCTGCGAAGAACATCGAGAACGCCGCCCGGAGGGCGGCCAAAGAGGGAGCCACGACCATGGAACGAACGCTGGTGCTGATCAAGCCGGACGCGATGCAGCGCGGGCTGGCCTTCGAGATACTGCAGCGCTTCGAGCGCCGCGGCCTGAAGCTGGCGGCCTTGCGCCTCGTGCACGCCGACAAGGAGATCGCGGCGGAGCACTACGCCGAGCACGTCGGCAAGGGCTTCTACGACGGGCTGATCAACTACATCACCGCCTGTCCGATCATCGCCGCGGTGTTCGAGGGCACGGGCGCCGTCGCCGCCTGCCGCCAGACGATGGGCGCGACGAAGCCCGTCGAGGCCGCGCCCGGCACGATCCGCCACGACTTCGGCCTGGAGATCGGACGCAACCTCGTGCACGGCTCGGCGAACACGGACGATGCCGCCCGCGAGGTTGAGATCTGGTTCCGCGGCCAGCCGGTCCTCGACTGGAAGCGTGACGTGGACGGCTGGGTCTTCGAGTAGTCCCGGCGCCCTGCGCGAACGACAGGATGGGAGCCGCGAGGCTTCCATCTGCGTGTCTAGGGGGAGAGTGGCGAGACGAGGCCCTCGCCTCGCTACTGGATGCGCACGACTTCCTGCGCGCGGCCCCAGAGCCCCTCGAGGTTGTAGTAGGCGCGGGTCTCCAGCGAGAACAGGTGGACGAACACGCCCTGGCCCGCGTCGACGAGGAGCCAGCCGCTCTCGGGGTCGCCCTCGTACTGGAGGTGGCTGCCGAGCTCGTTCACCTTCATGGTGAGCAGGTCGACGATCGCGCGGGCCTGGCGGATGTTGTCCACCGTGGCGATCACGAAGTACTCCGCGAACGCGTTGAGTTGCGTGAGGTCCAGGAGCACCACGTCCACAGCCTGCCGGTCGACGAGCAGGTCGACAAGTTGGTGCGCGAGATCAAGCGGTTGTGCGGCAGCGTCCAGCGGGGCCTCCGAGGTGCGGGGTGAGGGATGACGCCATCGCGGCGTGCCTTCTTAGTATAGCCGCTCGGCTCGGGAGCCTCGGGAAGAGCCGCGTTACACTGTCACTCGAACCGTCCGAGGAGCCCTGATGGCCGAGCGTGTCCTGGTCGCGATGTCCGGTGGAGTGGACTCCGCGGTGGCTGCCGCGCTGCTGCACCAGCAGGGCTACGACGTCATTGGCGTGACCATGCGCCTCTATACGGAGGCCGACGATGGCGCCCTCCGCTCCGGCCGCACCTGCTGCGGCATCGAGGATATCGGTGACGCGAAGGCGGCGGCGCAGCGGATCGGCATCCCCCACTACACGCTGAACCTCGAGCGGGAGTTCGACCGGGACGTCATCTCGACGTTCGTGGACGCCTACGCCAACGGGCGGACGCCGAACCCGTGCCTCGCGTGCAACGAGAAGGTGAAGTTCTCCGCGCTCCTCGACCGCGCGATCGCGATGGGTGTCGACCGCCTCGCGACAGGCCACTACGCGCGCATCGAGCACGAGGACGGCGCATACCGCCTCCACCGCGCCGTCGACGACGACAAGGACCAGTCGTACGTCCTCTACACGCTCGGCCAGAACGCGCTCGCTCGTACGATGTTCCCCCTCGGCGGCATGACGAAGGCACAGACCCGCGACGTGGCGCGGTCGCTCAACCTGCCGCTGGCGGGCAAGCCGGACAGCGTCGACATCTGCTTCGTCCCCGGCGGCGACTACCGGACGCTCGTGGAGTCGCGCGGCGTCCGCGGCGTGCCAGGGGTGATCGAGCTGACCGACGGCACGCCGGTCGGCGCCCACGCGGGCATCCAGCGGTTCACCGTCGGTCAGCGCAAGGGCCTCGGCGTGCCCGGTCCGGAGCGCCGCTTCGTCACCGCGATCGACGCCCAGCGGAACGTCATCACCGTCGGCGACGAGGACGCGCTGTCCTCGACCGTCGTCCACGCCTCGCAGTCGAGGTGGGTCGTCGCGCCGCCGGCGATCGGGGAGCGGCTGACCGCGCGTGTCCGCTACCACGCGGAGATCGCGGAGGTCGCCGTCACCTCGTACGGCGCGGGCGACGATGCCGACCGGTTCACCGTGGAGTTCGCCCGCCCCGTCCGCGCCGCCGCGCCCGGCCAGGCGCTGGTCCTGTACCGCGGTACCGAGGTCGTCGGCGGCGGCACCATCGAGTCGAGCGAGTCGAGCGGGCGTCTCGCAGACTGAGCG
>CAMDAY010000167.1 GCA_945888895.1 Dehalococcoides mccartyi
CTCACCCCATGCACCAGACTTGAGGAGCGAGACATGCCCGCACCGGAGTTCCGCGTCATCGGCGTCACCGGCATGCCGATGGTACAGAAGGATGACGACCTCGCGCAGCAGATCGTGGACGCCGCGAACGCGCAGGGCACGCCCCTCGCGGACGGCGACATCATCGCGGTGACGCAGCGCATCGTGTCGAAGGCCGAGGGCCGCGTGTACCCCCTCGACGACTTCCCGCCGAGCCACTTCGCGAAGGAGTTCGGCGAGCGCACGGAGAAGGATCCCCGGGTCGTCGAGGCCGTCCTGCGCGAGTCGAAGCGGATCATCCGGCAGGTCGGCGCGGTGCTGATCACGGAGACACACCACGGCTTCAAGATGGCGAACGCGGGCGTCGATGCCTCGAACGTTGGCGGCATGGACCTCGTGTGCCTGCTGCCGGTCGACCCCGACCTCTCGTGCCGCAACATTCGCGACGGCATCCAGCGCATCGCGGGCGTCGATGTCGCGATCGTCATGACGGACACCTTTGGCCGGCCGTGGCGCCTCGGCCAGACGAACATCGCGATCGGCGTCGCGGGCATGCACCCGATGCGGGACTACATCGGCATGACGGACCTGGACGGCCACATCCTGCGTGTGACGCTGATCTGCGTGGCGGACGAGGTGGCGGGCGCCGCCGAGATGGTCATGGGCAAGCTCGACGCCATCCCGGTCGCCATCGTCCGCGGCTACGAATACGAGCACGGCGAGGGCTACGCCTCCGAGATCGTCCGCGAGATGCCGCTCGACCTGTTTCCGTAGCGCCACGCACGCGTAGCCCTCGACCACCCGCGGTCGCTCGTCTTTACATGCGGGCGGTACGCTCGACGCCATGCATGCGCCCACTGTGACCTCGCCCGATGCGTCGCCGGAGATGCTGCGCAACCTGCGCATCCTGCCGTGGTGGTGGGTGCTGCGCAGCGTCTAGCTCGGCGAGGGCATCTGGGTCATCTACCTCACCACCGACCGAGGTCTCTCGCTGGGTGAGGTCTTCGTGTTCCAAGCGGCGTACAGCGCCGTCATGCTGCTGAGGCGAGGTCCCGACCGGGATGATCGCGGACCACTTCGGGCGGCGCGTCGCGATGGTCCTCGGCAGCGTCGTCGCGGCGCTCGCGTTCGTCTCGTTCGGACTCGCGCCGGGCGTCCTCGTGCTGCTCGTCGCGTATGCGATGTTCGCGCTCAGCGAGGCGCTGTTCTCGGGCGCGGACAGCGCGATGCTGTTCGACTCGCTGAAGGCGAACCATCGGGCGGCGGAGTTCACGCGGTGGAACGGGCGCCTCAACGCGCTGGTCGTGGGCTCGATCGGGCTGCTCACGATCGTTGGCTCGCTGATGACGCGCTGGGTGCCGCTGGCGTGGCCGATGGTGCTGAGCGGCATCCTCACGATCCCGAGCATCGTGCTGGCGTGGCGCATGCACGAACCTCCGCGCGAGGGCGAGCGCGAGTCGTTCCTCGCGACCGGGCGCGGAGCCGTGCGGCTCGTGCTCCACTCCGTGCCGCTCTGGTCCTCGAGCGTGCTGATGGCCGTGACGACCGCCGCGATCACCGTGATGGCGCACATCATCCAGCCGGTGGTCGTCGGCTACGGGATGCCCGTCTGGGTCGTCGGAATCTTCGTGGCGGTTCAACTGCTCGTCGCCGCCCTCGGCGGGTGGGTGTCCGACGTCATCGGCCGCGCCGTGCCGCTGCGGCACCTGTTCTGGGGCGCCCCCGCCGACAGCGCGCTGGCGCTGGTCGCCGGTACCTCCGAGGTGATCTGGCTGTTCCCTGTGTTCATCCTGCCCGGCGTCGGCTGGAACGTCCTCTGGCCGCACTTCGCCGAGTTCGTCTCGCTTCGCGCACCCGACCAGCAGCGCGCGACGGTGATCTCGCTGGCCAACTTCGGCGTGGGCGTCGCGACGGTCGTCACGCTCCCGGTCGTGGGCTACGGAATCGACCGGCTCGGCCTGCAACCCGTGATCCTGGCGACTTCAGTCGTCCTGTGCGCCACCGCGGCGCTCGCGTACGCGGCATGGTGGCGCGCCGGGGACCACCTCGTCGCCCCGCTCGCACCCGCGTCCGGCACGACCACCGGCTGAGCGACGTGCCTCGACGGGCCGCGCGCGCGGCCCGTACGATGGCAGGCGAGGCGGGCGGATGAAGGATCTCGGTCTGCACGAGGACGAGGAAGAGCCGGAGGACGTCGGTCCGCCGGAGCACGTCCGGCGTCTTGACCCCGATCGGTCCGTCACTCCGACCGCGCTGCTCAAAGACGCGCTCGTCGATGACGACGACCCGCGGTTTCCTCGATGGCTCCCTCTCCCCGGGGTCGCCCTCGCACTCGGCTGGGCCGGTTTCATCGCCGCCGCCGCCGGGGCCGATTTCCTCGAGGCCGTCGTGTGGCCGGGCGCGGGCATCTTTGCGCTGACCACCGTGGCGACCTGGCTGGGGTGGCAACTCGAACTGGAATAGCGCCTCCGAGGCACCTCGACTAGCCCGTCGAAGCCCGAAGGTCTGGAGCGGGCCAGCCGGGTATCCCGGCATGACCGAGACATCGCCGGGTGTTCCGGGCATGAGCCCCAAGAGGAACATCGTGCTCCACGTCATCTTCGGCGACGACGAGTTCCGCGCTTCCGAGGTGCTGCGCGCCCTGAAGGCCGCGATCGACACCGACGGGTCGCTGGCGACCAACACCAACGTGCTCCCCGCGCGCGGGCTGACCCCGCAGACGCTGATCCAGAACGCCGCCGCGATGCCGTTCCTCTCGCCCGCGCGCCTCGTGATCGTGGAGGGCCTGCTGTCTTCGCTCGGCAGTCGCCGCGGCGTGGTCGAGGCATGGCAGCAAGTCGTCGACTTCATCCCGCAGATGCCGGACTGCAACCACCTCGTGTTCCTCGAGCCACCGAGGAAGCGCGACGACCGCGGGCGCGGCGTCGGCGGCTCGCCGCTCCTCGCGGCGTTCCGCGCCGCCGCGCCCGACGCCGTGACGGTGACCGAGTTGAACGAGCTGAAGACGTGGGCCCGCGGCGGCCCGAGCGAGGTCGTGCGCTGGCTCCAGGACCGCGCCATCGCGCGCGGCATCTCGATCGACCCGCGTGCGATCGAGGCGCTCGCCGACCTCGTCGGTGCGAACCTGCGCGCGCTGGCGAGCGAGCTCGACAAGCTGGCGATGTACGCGGGTGACCGCCCGATCACCGCGGACGACGTGCGCCTGCTCACCCCGCAGGCGCGCGAGGAAAGCATCTTCGCGTTGGTCGATTCAGTCGTGGAGGCGCGCACCGCGGATGCGCTGCGCCTGCTGCGCCGCATGCGCGAGGAAGAGTCCGAGGACTCGTTGCGGCTGCTCGGGATGGTGGCGCGTCAACTTCGGATGATGGTGCGCGCCGCGGAACTGATCGAGGCACACGCCCCGCCCGAGGCGATATCGAGCGCAACGGGGGCGCGTGGGTTCCCGCTGGAGAAACTGATGCGCCAGGCACGCGCGGCCGGCCGGACCGCCTCGGAGGCATCGCTCCGCGCCGCCGAGCAGGCCGACCACTCGGTGAAGACGGGACGCCTCGATAAGGACCTCGCGCTCGAACTGCTCGTCGTCCGCCTCGCCGACCTCGCCCCCCGCGGCGCCCGCGCGCGTAGGTAGGCATCGCGGCGCGCGACGCGGCGGGAGGGACGTGCCCTCGACATTCCAGGCCGCGTCGACGTGGCAGCGTAGGGCGGCCCATCCCCTGCCCCTTCCCTGCGCGGGAAGGGGCAGGGGATGACTGGCGAGGGCCTCGCCCTCGCGCTCCCCATTCGGACCGCGCGGCTTTGCGCGCGCCCGGATATCGCTTCGTAGAAACGCACACTCCGCCGGGGTGTGGGGGCGCGCAGCCCCCCACGATTGGTTCTCTGCTTCTCACCCCTCCCGCGCCGGGAGGGGCAGGGGTGGGCCGCCCCGCGTTGAGCCTCGAACGCCGCGAGCCGCGGCGAGACCCGCGTCCCGTCGCACCTCCCCGCCCCGGCAACAGGAAGCGCGGGGCCTAGGTCCGCGCTTCCTGGCGATCGATGCTCATCGGGTTGAAGCACGCGACGCTGTGGTCCGGCACGCCGGTATCGGCGGGCTCGAGGCGCGGTGCATCCTCGACGCGGCAGCGCGAGATGGCCTTGGAGCAGCGCGGCAGGAACGGGCACTCCGGCCCGATCGTCGCGAGGTCGGGCGGCTGTCCGCGCATGGACACCAACTGACCCCGACGCGCGATCGACGGCAGGCTTTGCAGCAGCCCAAACGTGTAGGGGTGACGCGGCCGGCGGAAGATCGTGCGCACGTCCCCCATCTCCACCACGGTCCCCGCGTACATCACCGCCACGCGATCGGCGAGGCGCGCGACCACGCCGAAGTCGTGCGTGATCAGCAGCACGCCCGCGCCCTCGTTGCGCAGCGCCTCGAGCTTGTCGAGCGTCTCGATCCGGACCGCGGGGTCGAGGGACGACGTCGGCTCGTCAGCGATGATCACGGAGGGGTGCAGTGCGGTCGCCATCGCGATCATCACGCGCTGCGCCATGCCGCCGGAGAGCTGGAACGGGTAGGCGTCCGCGATACGCTCCGGGTCGGGCAGCACCGTCCGCAGCACAGCCATCGCGGCCTCACGCGCGGCGTGCTG
>CAMDAY010000168.1 GCA_945888895.1 Dehalococcoides mccartyi
TAGAGATGCGCGCCTGGCCCCACGCGGGGCCGCCCTTGATCTGGGAGGGATACGTGGAGAACGTGAGGACGTGATATCCGCCCTGCGCGGCAGCCGAAGCCATCAGCTCCGCGCCACCCACGACACCCTGACCGCCCTCGCCCGCGAAGCGGACCACCAGGTTCTTACTCATGGGAAAGGTCGTCCCTGTCTTCCTGTGCAGACGAGCAGAAACTGCGGTACTGGGTCGGGGAGGAGCAAACCGCCACTCCCGACCGGTCACCGCGTCATCCCGCCACGTGAATGGGCGGGCGCTCCGTTCTCGTCATTACACGATGCCGCGCTCCCCGGCGCGCGGTCAATCGGATGTTCAAACGATTATGGCTGTGCAAACGCTAGGCTCAACGCCTACCGTGCGAAATCATAGCATTGGCTCACAGGAGCGATTGTGCGGTATCGCACAGATGGGTCAGCAGATCGTCCGGGCGAGGTCAACGTCCGGTCGCGCCGTACAATCCACCTCGTGCAATGCGCCGGCCGAGGTGCCTGAAGGAGCCGATGTGGTCAAAGCCTACGTCCTGATCGTCACCGCGCCTGACGCCACTCACCGTGTCGCCGTCCACATCCGGGGCATTCCGAATGTGACTGAGGTGTACGAGGTCATGGGGCCGTACGACATCGTCGCCGAGGTGGAGACGGAGAGCTTGGCCGACGTCCCGGGTATCCTTGCGGACCAGATCCGCACGCTGGAAGGCATCCAGTCGACTACCTCGCTGGTCGCGTTCCCGGACCGACCCCTCACGTAGCAGGCCCGACAGGAGGTACTCGTGGCAGTCACACTCGAGGCCGGCGACCGCGCGCCGTCGTTCAAGCTGCACGACCAGGACGGCAGGCAGCACTCGCTCAACGACTACGTGGGACAGACCGTGGTCCTCTACTTCTACCCGAAGGACGAGACACCCGGCTGCACGACTCAGGCGTGCTCGCTGCGCGACACCTTCGCCGAGATCCAGGCGGAAGGCGCGACCGTCCTCGGAGTCTCAACGGACGACGAGGCCTCCCACCGCGAGTTCCGCGAGCACCACCAACTCCCGTTCACGCTCCTCGCCGACGAGGGCGCGAAGGTGTCCTCGGCCTACGGAACGTGGGGCGACAAAGTGTTGTACGGCAAGCACAGCATCGGCATGACGCGTGCCACGTTCATCATCGGGCCGGACGGGACGCTGCTCCGCGTCTGGAAACGCGCCAGAGCCGCTGACCACGGCGCGACCGTCCTCGAGGCGCTGCGCAAGCTGAACGCGGAGCGTCCAAGGTCCTCGAAAAGGACATAAAAAGTACGCACTAGATTCATCAGGCGCGTCGATTAGGACGGGGACGCCTCGGCAGCGCAACCAAAGTGGCCGCTCGTGAGAGCGGCCACTTTGTCTGTCCGCGGTCCGTCCGCGGACTGTTCGAGGGCTACGCGGCGACGTTGTCCACGTATTTCGCTACTGCGCGGCCGTCGCAGGCAGAGCAGCGGAGCCCGCGTGCCGTCTGCACGGCGTGGTGGGGCAGCGCGCCCTCAGCAGGCTCCAGCAGGTGGATGTCGCGTGGCCCGTGGGCCTGCGGGTGTGACTCGAACTCGCCCAGGTAGCGCGAGCACGAGAAGCAGCGCAGCTCACCTCGAAGCGTCAGGAGTGCAGGCATTGGTGTACCTCCAAGAATCCAGTACCCCGGTACGGTATGAAGAATACCACTAGGGGGTATTGATGCAACCGGCCGCGCAACAGCCACGGCCGATCTGGAGGATGCGAGATCCGAGGCCGTCGGGGATGCGGGTTCTTGTGGGGGCCGGGCGTGGCGGGCAGCGTTGGCCGTCGGCAGTGGTACGAGCCCGACACGACCTGCGCGCGGAGCACGCCGCTCGAACCGGACGTCGGCCGATACCGATGGCTGCTTCAGGCACTCTAGGGTGCCCCTGTAAAGAGTCCAGCAATACTTCGCACTATCTCTCTTATGTTGCTATGACGATTCTGGATCCGGGCTTTCGGTCAGTGGGGTAGGGCCTGCACTCGATCGAGGCCGATCAGCCGTGGTCGCGATGCTAAACTCGTCGCATTCATACACCGCACGAGGGCCGCAGCCGCGACGCGGTTCGCGAGGAAGTTGGCGCCCGGTGCTGAACAAGGTCCTGATTGGCATCGCTACCACGCTCGTCGGCGTGCTCCTGGTCGCGGTCGGCTTCATGGGCCGCATGGCCGTCGATCGTCTGGGCGGCGTGACCGTTCCGGCAGTGACGGCCAACAAGGCCGACGCCGCGAACGCCGCCGAGGTCGACAAGGACTTCGGCATCCTCGGCGAGATCGCGAAAGTCCTCGGTGAGGACTTCGTGGAGTCGGAGAAGGCGAAGGCCGGGACGCTGCGCGACGGCGCGATCCGGGGCATCTTCGAGGCCCTCAACGACCCGCATTCCACGTACATCGCCCCGGAAGACTACGCGCTCCAGAAGAACGACTTCGAGGGCGCGTTCGAGGGCATCGGCGCCACGGTGTCGAAGCAGGGCGACTGGCTCGTCATCGTCACGCCGCTCCCGAACACTCCCGCGGAGAAGGCCGGGTTGAAGCCTGGCGACCAGATCCTGTCCGTCGACGGCGACTCGGCCAAGGGCTGGACCGTCGAGCAAGGCGTCGGCCGCATCCGCGGCAAGGCAGGTACCAGCGTGAAGCTGGGCATCAAGCACGCCGACGGCAAGGAAGAGATGCTCACCATCCAACGTGCCTCGGTGAAGCAGGCGTCCGTCAGCACCACCCCGCCCACCGGCAAGGTGACCGACAGCACCGGCGCTGAGGTGACGGATTATGCCTACATCCAGATCCGCTCGTTCACCAAGACGACGCCGGACGAGCTGAAGACGGCGATCGAGGCTGCGACCAAGGCCGGCACGAAGGGCCTCATCCTGGACGTCCGCGGCAACCCCGGCGGCCTGCTCAAGGAGACGGTCGACATCGTCGACATGTTCCTCGACAAGGGCGAAATCGTGACGCAGGTCGACCGCTCCGGCGGCACCGTCATCGCCTCGGCCAAGCAAGGCACGCTGACGAACCTGCCGGTCGTCATCCTGCAGGACCAGTTCTCCGCCTCGGGCGCGGAGCTGCTCGCGGCCGCGATCAAGGAGAACCAGCGCGGTACCGTCGTCGGCACCCGCTCGTTCGGCAAGGGCACGGTGAACCACCTGCGCGAGCTGTCCAACGGCGGCGCGGTGTACGTCTCGATCGCCCGCTGGCTGACGCCCGCCCGGAACCAGATCGAGGCGCAAGGCGTGCAGCCGAACGTCCTCGTCGCGCCAACGCAGGAAGACATCACTGCTCGCCGCGACATCTGGGTGTTCCGCGCAATCGATACGCTCCGAGGCGCCAGGCCCTAGCCCCTGACACGCCCGTTGGCCGTATCCTCGAACCGGGCTCGCTCGTTGCGGGCCTCTCCCCGGCGCCCTGCCTCGCTCGAGGCTCGCCGTCGGCGTATCGATAATTATGTCTTGTACGGAGTCGTAGCCTCTTGGCGAAGTCGACCAGCAGCGCAGAGAAGAAGGACAAGGAGCGAGGTTCCTCGAACCTCTCCCTGCACCGCCGTGCCCGCTACGACTACGAGATCCTGCAGTCGTACGACGCCGGCATCGCCCTGCTGGGGTCCGAGGTCAAGTCCGCCCGCTCTGGCCACGCGAACATCGCGGAGGGCTATTGCCGCTTCCAGAACGGCGAGCTCTGGCTGCTGAACGTGAACATCGCCGCCTACGCCCCGGCGCGCGAGAACCACGACCCGATTCGCCCTCGCAAGCTGCTCATGCACCGCCGGGAGCTGCTCCGCCTCCAGACGGCGATGAACGAGCAGCCCCGCACGACAGTCATCCCCCTGCGCCTGCACCTGAGCCGCGGCATCATCAAGGCCGAGATCGGCCTGGCCCTCGGCAAGCGTAGTTATGACAAGCGGGATTCGATCCGGGAGCGCGAGGCGAGCCGCACCATCCAGCGCGCCATGCGCCACTCTGTGCGCTAGGCGGACGTCGATGCCCGACGGCCCGCTCCGCGCTCGCGTGCCGATGCCGCCCGACCTCCGCGAAGCGCTCGAGGCGGCCGGTCTGACCGAGGCCTACGCCGCCCGTCCGCCCTACCAGCGCAATGACTACCTCGGCTGGATCACCGGCGCAGCGCGGCCCGCCACACGCGCGAAGCGCCTCGACCGGATGCTGCGCGAGCTCGCCGCCGGCCACGGCTACATGTCTATGGCCTGGACGCCTCGCGACCGCTGATGCCCCGCGGATACCGTGGGCGTCCCGATTGATCCGTCGAGAGGCCCGCAGGTCTGGAGCGGGGCGGGCCGGGTATACCCGGCATGAGCCCCAAGACAAAAAGCCGAGCTCTAGCGAGGCGTCCAGGCCATAGACATGTAGCCGTGGCCGGCGGCGAACTCGCGCAGCATCTGGTCGAGGCGCTTCGCGCGTGTGGCGGGCCGCGCTGCGCGGGTGATCCAGCCGAGGTAGTCATTGCGCTGGTAGGGCGAACGGGCGGCGTAGGCCTCGGTCAGACCGGCCGCCTCGAGCGCTTCGCGGATGTCGGGCGGCATCGGCACGCGAGCGCGGAGCGGGCCGTCGGGCATCGACGTCCGCCTAGCGCACCGAGTGGC
>CAMDAY010000169.1 GCA_945888895.1 Dehalococcoides mccartyi
AACCTCGTCACCAAGCGCGCGTACGCGTACGAGAACGCAATCATGGAGTGGGTCGACGGCAACCTCGGCTCCATGCTCACGATGAAGTACCCGTCTGTGTACCTGATGGAGCCGGGCGCGCACGGCGAGATCCTCTCGCTGGCGTTCGCGGGCGACGGTCAGCACCAGGACGCGGGCGGCAAAATCGTCCACGTCGCGCCGTACACCTCCAGCGCGATCATCTCGAAGTCGGTCTCGCGCGGTAAGGGACGCACCTCGTACCGCGGCCTGCTGAAGGTCTACGAGGGCGCGCACCACTCCACCTCGACGGTGCGTTGCGATGCGCTGCTGCTTGACGAGCACTCGCGCTCCGACACGTACCCGACGATGGAGATCGACGAGGAGCAGGTGAACATCGGCCACGAGGCGTCCGTCTCGAAGCTCGGTGAGGACCAGCTGTTCTACCTGATGTCGCGAGGCATCAAGGAAGAGGACGCGGCCAAGATGGTCGTGAACGGCTTCGTGGAGCCGATCGTGAAGGAACTCCCCATGGAGTACGCGATCGAGCTCAACCGGCTCATCGAGCTTCAGATGGAAGGCTCGGTCGGTTAATGGCGGACGCAATGACCACCGCTGACCTCGGCGCGTACGCCGAGGCGCCCGTGTCGGCTGCTGCCGCCGGTCGCAACGAGCCCACGTGGCTCGTGCGATCGCGCGAGGAGGGCGCACGCGCCTTCGCCGCGACCCCGATGCCGACGCCCGCTCTGCGCCCGTGGAAATACACGGACCTCAGCAAGCACGCGATCGAGGAGTTCGTCCCGGACGCCTCGTTCGCGCCGGTCGTCGCCTCGAGCGCCCCGACCGGCGGGTTCGCCGGCACAATCGCGGACGCGCTGCGTGATGCCGCGCAGGCCGCGGCCGTCGAGGCGGCTCTCGGCTCCGTGGTGCAGGGCACGGAGAGCAAGTTCGTCGCCGCGAACGCGGCGCAGTGGACTGGCGGCGTCTTTGTGCACGCACCGCGCGGCGGCGTCTTCGCGACGCCGGTGACGGTGGATGTGAACGGTGGCACGGCAGACCAGCCGATGGGCGCGATCTTCCCGCGCGTGCTCGTGGTCGCGGAGGCGAACAGCGAGGTCACGATCATCGTGAAGAACCGCTCGCTGGACACCCCGCTGCTCGTGTCCGGTGTCTTTGAGATCGTCGCGCACGAGGATTCTCGCGTGCGGGTGCTCTTCGATGGCGACTGGGGCACGAACACGTGGGAGTTCACCACGGTGCGCTCGCGCCTCGCGAAGGGCTCGGACGTGCAGATCGCGTCGCTCGCGATCGGCGGTCACCTGCTCAAGCAGCACATCGAAGCGCTGATCGAGGGCGAAGGGGCGAACTCACTGATCCGGGGCATCGCCCTCGGCGACGCGGATCAGCACTTCGACTTCGTCACGCTGCAGGACCACATGGGCAAGAAGTCCACGTCGGACGTCGAGATCAAGGCGGCGCTCGCGGGTGCCTCGCGATCGGTCTACTACGGCATCACGCGCGTAGAGACGACGGCCGGCGGCTCCGCCGCGAACCAGGAGAACCGCAACCTGCTGCTCTCCGACCGCGCGAAGGCGGACTCCGACCCGGTGCTGGAGATCCTGACGGCCGACGTGATCCGCTGCGGCCACGGTGCGACCGTGGGGCCGGTGGATCCCGAGGCGGAGTTCTACCTCCAGAGCCGCGGTCTCGACCGCCGGAGCGCGCTCAAGCTCCTCGTCGGCGGCTTCTTCGCCAGCGTCATCAACGACGCGGCGTTCGAGGCACTGGCGGAGGACATGCTGGAGCGTGTGCAGGTGAAGATCGCGAACGCCGACCTGTAGTCGGGCGAATACCGGGATACCCGGCACGCCCGAACCAGACCGTTTTCATCGAGCGACGCGCGGGATACCCGCGCCGCCCGAACAGACCTTCGGGCCTCGATAGACCTGGGGGCTTTGAGATGATCGAGGAGACGCGATGAGCGACGAGCGTGTGGCGGCTGCCTCGGACGTGCCCCTGAACGAGGTGCGCGTTGTCGAATGTGGCGGACGCTCGCTCGCGCTCAGCAACGTCGACGGTGAGTACTACGCGATCGACAACGTCTGCACCCACGACGGCGGCCCGCTGGGCGAGGGGCGCATCCGCAACGGGCGGGTGATCTGTCCTCGACACGGTGCGGCGTTCGATGCGAAGACCGGCCGCGTGATCTCGTTGCCTGCCGTGAAGAGCGTGCAGGCGTACCCCGTCACCCGCGAGGGCGACGACCTGTTCATTGATTGCCCTTCTTCTGAGACGGGAGCGGCACAGTGACACTGACCGCACAGTCATCCAGTACCCCTCGACTGCCGTATGACATCAACCGCATTCGGCGCGATTTCCCGATCCTCAAGCGGGAGATCGGCGGTGTGCCGCTGGTGTACCTCGACAACGCAGCCACGAGCCAGAAGCCGGTGCAGGTGATCGCGGAGTTGACGCGGTACTACCGCGACCACAACGCGAACGTCCACCGCGGCGTGCACACGCTGTCTGTGGAGGCCACCGAGCTGTACGAGGGCGCGCGTGCGAAGATCGCGGCGTTCATCGGCGCGTCCGACCAGCACGAGATCATCTTCACGCGCGGCACGACCGAGTCGATCAACCTCGTCGCGCACGGGTGGGGGCGCAAGCACCTGCAGGCCGGCGACGAGGTCGTCGTCTCCGAGATCGAGCACCACTCGAACATCGTCCCGTGGCAGATGCTGCGCGACGAGCGCGGCATTGTGCTCAAGTACATCCCGATGCTGCCCGACGGCACGCTGGACCTCGAGGTCGCGCGTTCGATCATCGGCCCGAAGACGAAGCTGCTCAGCATCACCGCGATGTCGAACGCGCTGGGCACCATCGTGCCGCTGCAGGAACTGATCCCGCTGGCCAAGGCGCACGGCGCTCTCGTACTCGTGGATGGCGCACAGTCGGTGCCGCACATGGCCGTCGATGTGCAGGCGCTGGGGATCGACTTTCTCGCGTTCTCGGGGCACAAGATGCTCGGCCCTACCGGCATTGGTGCGCTGTGGGGCCGGATGCCGATCCTCGAGTCCATGGACCCCTTCATGGGCGGTGGGGACATGATCCTCAACGTCACCATGGAGCAGTCCACCTGGGCGGACGTCCCCGCGAAGTTCGAGGCGGGCACGCCCAACATCGCCGACGCGATCGGCCTCGGCGCTGCGGTGGACTACCTGTCCGCGCTCGGCATGGACGAGGTGCGCCGCCACGAGATCGAGATCACGGACTACGCACTGCGCCGGCTCGCCGATGTCCCGGGCGTCTCGATCTTCGGGCCGATGGACGCGCAGCAGCGCGGCGGCGTGGTCTCGTTCGAGCTGGAGGGCGTCCACCCGCACGACATCGGGCAGGTGCTCGATACGAAGGGCGTGGCGATCCGCACGGGCCACCACTGCGCGCAGCCGGTGATGGCGGCCCTCGACGTGCCCGCGACGGCGCGCGCCTCGTTCTACATCTACAACACGACCGCCGAGGTGGACGCGCTCGCGTCTGCGCTGGAGGCGGCATCGGCGTTCTTCGGAGTCCGCGCATGACCACTGGATCGCTGCTGGACGATCTCTACCGCGAGATCCTCCTCGACCACTACCGCCAGCCGCGCAACCACAACGCCCTCGAGGCGCCCACGTGCAGCGCGGACGGCTCGAACCCGCTGTGCGGCGACCAGGTGCGCGTCGAGGTGTCGGTCGCGGACGATCGCATCGTCGGCATCTCGTTCTCCGGGCGCGGCTGCTCCATCTCGCAGGCCTCGACCAGCATGATGACCGAGTACGTGAAGGGCCGGAGCGTCGAGGACGCCCGCAAGGGCATCGACGCCTTCCAGCAGATGATGGTCACTGCGGCGTCGCCCGGCATCGAGGGCTTCGACGACATCGAAGCGCTGATCGGCGTGGCGAAGTTCCCGGCGCGCGTGAAGTGCGCCTCGCTCGGTTGGAAGACCCTCGAACAGGCGCTCGCCGGTGAAGGCGAAGCAGTCACCACGGACGAACGGAGCATCGAGCATGTCTGAGGCTGAGCCGCACGTACACGAGCACCACCCCGACCACGCGGAGGCCGCCCCCGCCGAGGTCCCGGCGCACGATGGCCCCCCCACTGAGGAGGAAGTGCGCGCCGCACTGCAGACCGTCGAGGACCCCGAGCTCCGTATGAGCATCGTGGACCTCGGCCTGCTCTACGGCGTCACCATCGAGGACGACGGGCTGGTCTCCGTCGACCTGACCCTGACCTCGCCGGCCTGTCCGGTTGGCCCGATGCTGCAGGGCATGATCTACCACAAGGTGGCGCAGCTCCCGAACGTGATGGACGTCGAGGTCAACCTCGTCTGGACGCCCCCCTGGGATCCCAAGACCATGGCCTCCGAGGACGTGAAGCTGGCCCTCGGCATCTGGTAGCGAGAGCATCCGGCACTGACTGACCTACTGCCGCCCGGCCTCGGGCGGCAGTCCTGTGCTCGGCACCGTGCGCGTGGTGGCGCCTCCCGCCGCAGAGCAGCTGGTAGCGCCATCCGCGCGGCAGGCACCGAGGGTGAGCGTTGCGATCGGGACGATGACGGTCGTGCGGGCCTCGAGGCGGGCGGGGAAGGTGTGCAGGTTG
>CAMDAY010000170.1 GCA_945888895.1 Dehalococcoides mccartyi
GTCGCCGAACTGCTGCTGCAGCGCGGCTACGACGTTTCGTACGAGACGATCCGCGCCTGGGAGTTCCGCTTCGCGCCGCTGATCAGCGATCAACTCCGCAGACGCAGAACAGGACGCGCCGGCCGCTCTTGGTATCTGGACGAGACGTATGTGAAAGTCTCCGGGCGCTGGTGCTACCTGTACCGGGCGATCGATCGCGATGGGCAGTTGCTCGACTCGATGCTGAGCGAGCACCGCGATCGGTCTGCCGCCCGACGGTTCCTGCGACGTCTCGTTGAGGTGTCTGGCCACCGGCCCCTGCGCGTCACAACTGATCATCATGGGTCGTATCCGAAGGCGATCCGCTGGATCTGTGGTCGCAGGACAATCCATCGGCGTGATCGCTATCTGAACAACCGGACCGAACAGTCGCATCGGCCGCTGAAACAGCGGTACTACCCGATGCTGGGGTTCGGGAACTTCGAGTCGGCGTCCCGCTTCTGTACAGCGTTCGACGAGGTCCACAACTACTTCAGAATCGACAAGACCCCGGCATCGTTGGCGGCGCGGCGGGAGGTGTTCATCTCTCGGTGGCGGGAGTTAATCGAGAACGTGAGCGCGGCGTGATGGACGCCGGCATGGATAGCAACACCGTCGTCGATGAGCCCTGAGTTCTGACAGAACCGACCAAAGGCACGTTCGACATGGCGGTGCGCACGATCACGGCGGTGCCGGACGCAGTGCTGGAGGCGATCTCGCAGGTGCACACGGAAGGCAGTCGCAACTACGGGCACTTCTCCGAGCCGAAGCTCGATGCGCTGCTCGACAAGGCGATCGTCGAGCTCAACCGAGACGCGCGGACGGCGATTATGGACGAGTTCCAGCAGAAGTTCCTGAACGAGTGGTTGCCGATGTCCGTCTTGCACACCAACCCGGTGCGCAACATGGTGGCGGGCAACATCGGCGGATACGACAAGACGGCTGGCACGTGGTACGGCTACAGCTCATCGTCGAAGTTGGGTCGCTGGTCGTACATGGACAAGTAACGTCGACACGAGACCGGGGCGGCGAAGTGCTCGCCGCCCCGGTTGTTGTTCGCTCGCGTGCCGCGCCGGATCGCGCGGCGGGTGGCTACGGCTCGACGGCGCCGGCCGCTGGCTGCGCGACTGCCTGCGCTTCTGGCGTGACGCCGTCGCGCAGCGCACCCTCGACGACCTCCGCGACGCGCTCGATCTCGTCCTCGGTGTTGTACGCGTTCAACGAGAGCCGCACTGCGTCGAGTTCGCGCACGCCGCGGCAGACGATGCCAGCGGTTTGCTGCAGGTGGTATGCGAGTGCCGCGGCCGGGATGCTGGGTGTGTGGAACGTGAACAGCCCGGTGCGAGTCGCCTCGCTGCTGGGGCTAATTACCGTGACGCCGGTGCGCTTCAGACGCTGCTCGGCGACGCGGTTGAGGGCACGCGCACGCTCCCACACTGCCTCCGGCCCGGACGCGAGGTACTGCTCGATGGCCGCGACGCCGCCGGCCAGCAGGACGCCGGACACCGTGGTGAGCTCGAACTTCTGGATCGACTCGCGCTCCGGTGTGAACTCACCAGCGAAGTCCCACGCGGCGGCCGCGTGGCCGGAGACCGCAGCGGGGTCGATCTCGGCGATGCGATCACGGCGAATGTAGAGCGCGCCCAGTCCGCCCGGCCCGCACATCCACTTGTGCATGGGGAACGCGTAGGCGTCCACACCGCTGGCGTGCACATCGATCGGCTCGTGGCCTGCCGTTTGCGCACCATCGATGAGGACGCGCGCGCCGGGGTTCGCCCGGTGTGCGAGCGAGACGAGCTCGGCGATTGGGAGCCGCTGCCCGGTGGAGTACGAGACCCCGGAGACCAGCACCAGCCGCGTGCGGGCGTCGATCACGCCAGCGAATCGCTCCGCCATCGCGCCGGGCGAATCCTCCGGCGACAGCGGGACGATTCGCATGTCCGCGCCTCGACGCTCGCGGAGGAAGTAGGAGGGGATCATGCCGGACGCGTGCTCGATGCCGCTGGTCACCACGCCGTCGTCGGCCTCGACATTCAATCCGCCGGTGACGACGTTGATGCCGCGCGTCGTGTGCTCGGTGATCGCGATCTCATCGGGGTCGGCACCCACCAGCTGCGCCGCCAGCTCCCGGTAGCGAGTCGCCAACTGGCGGCGGGCCTCCAGCACCTCGCGGGTGGTGGGGCCAAGGCTCAGTTCTCGGTCGATCCAGGCGTGCATCGCGTCGGCGACGGGCTGGCTCATCGGGCCCTGGAAACCGCAGTTCATGTAGATGCGATTGCGCAGGGCGGGTGTCTGTTCGCGGAGCCAGGCCCAGCGGGCGGTCATGTCAGCGGTGGTGGAGTTGGTCATCAATGTCCCTTCCTCGCGCCTGGAGTGGCGTCCTCGCCGTGCGGATGGTGCCGGTAGTGTGGCACATCGGCCCTGCGCCCGTGTGACGGTGGTATGAATAGCGCGACCGCGCCGTGGTCGCAGGATCGAGGTGCGCCTCAGGTACGCAACTCGCCAGCGAGGGAGTACCGTGCGTCCGAACGAACGGGGGGATTCATGAAACTGCTCTATTTCGATGACTACCGCATGGGTGTGGTGGATGGGGACAGCGCCGTCGATATTTCGGCGGTGGTCGCCGACATTCCGCACGTGGGGCCGCATGATCTCATGCAGGGCCTGATCGAGCGCTTCGCGGAGTATCGCCCGCGCATCGAGGCTGCCCTCGGCGCGGCGCCGCGCGTGCCGCTGGCTGGCGTCCGTATCCGACCTCCGTTGCTGCGCCCGGTCAACATCGACTGCATGGCGGTCAACTACATGGAGGACGGCACGCGCGCTGAGCCCGCGCCGATCAACGCGTTCCACAAGTCGCCGGCCGCGATCATCGGACAGGACGAGACGATGGTGCTGCCGGACGTGCCGGCGGCCATCTTCGAGGGCGAAGCGGAGATGGCGCTGGTGATCGGGCGACGCGCCAGCAACGTCGCAGCCGCGGATGCGATGGGCTACATCTTTGGGTATGTGAACTTCATCGATGGTTCGGCGCGAGGGTTGCCGCCGGAGGCGAACAGCTTCTATCAGATGAAATCGCGCGACACCTTCGCGCCGATCGGGCCATACCTCGTCACCGCCGATGAGATCGCGGATCCGCAGACGCTGCAGATCCGGCTATGGAACAACGGCGTGTTGATGCAGAACTTCAACACCAGCGACATGGCGCACAAGATCGGCCGCTGCATCGAGTTTGTGAGCGCGATCCACGCGCTGGAGCCTGGCGACATCCTGGCGACCGGGACGAACCATCGAGGGCTCAACCCGTTCCAGGACGGCGACCTCATCGAGTTGGAGACGCAGGGTCTCGGTCGGCTGCAGATCCATGTGCGCGACAACCTGAAGCGCACGTGGGAGCGGCAGACGAGGCTCGAGCGTCAGGACCTCGGGCTGCCGGGGACGACACCGCAGACCGGCGGGAAGTACGCGTCCGCGTAGCAGCGCCGCGAGACGCGCCCCGACGCACCTCCGACCTCGACAACGTGTGCCAACGCGTGACAACGGGTATCGAGGTGCGTCGAGCGCGAGCGGAAGGAGCGATGTTCCATGACGCCGATACAGACGGTGCTCGGAGCGATCGACAGTTCAGCGCTCGGCTTCACACTCGCGCACGAGCATGTGATCGCGACCCCGGGCATGGATAACTTCATTTATCCGTGGCGGTACGACCGCCAGAAGACGCTCGACTGGGCGATCGAACGGATGACGCAGCTGAAGGCGGGTGGCGTCGACGCGATCATCGACATGACGACGCCCGACCTCGGCCGCGACATCGAATTCATGGCGGACGTCTCTCGTGGCTCGGGTGTGCACGTGGTGGCGACCACCGGGCTCTGGCGTGACCCACCGCGATCGGTGATGGAACGCAGCGAGGACGCGACGGCCGAGCTCTTCATCCACGAGATCGAACACGGCATCGGCAGCACCTCGATACGGGCGGGCGTGATCAAAGTCGCGAACGATGTCGAGGGCATCACTCCGGCGCACGAGCGCGTGCTGCGCGCCGCCGCCCGCGCGTCGAAACGCACCGGCTGCCCGATCAACACCCACTCCAACTCCGCGCTGGAACTGGGCAGCGAGCAGGTGCGCATCTTTCAGGAAGAGGGCGTGCAGATGGACCGCGTCGCGATCGGGCACACCGCCGACACGACCGACATCGCGTACCTGGAGCGCCTGCTCAACGCCGGCGTGTACCTGACGATGGACCGCTATCCCGGCCGCACGCCGACGTGGGAACAGCGCAACGTGACAGTGAAGGCGCTGATCGATCGCGGCTGGGGCGACCGCATCATGCTGGGCCACGACGGTTGGGCCGCCGCCTGGGTGTGGGCGGGCCGCGAGATTCCGCGAGGTGGTGGCAGCACCGCGTACAACCCGGACGGGATGCTCTTCCTCTCTCGCGTCGGCATTCCGGGGCTGCTCAACATCGGCGTCTCGCAGGACGCGATCGACCGCATGACGCGTGAGACGCCTCGGCGCTTCCTGTCGGGCGAGGGCGTGTAGGTGGACGGCGGGGCAGGGTGGTGAAGGCAGACAT
>CAMDAY010000171.1 GCA_945888895.1 Dehalococcoides mccartyi
CAACGGCAGCGACATCACCGTCTCCTCCGCCGCGCGCAGCGGTCCCGCGGCCTTCGCCGAGGCGCAGGTCTCGCCGGGCGAGATCGACGTCGCGATGATCTACGACTCGTTCACGATCACCGTCGCGGTGATGCTCGAGGATCTCGGCTTCTGCAAGAAGGGCGAGGCCGGCGCGTTCGTCGCGGACGGACGGCTGCGCTGGGACCGGCCGGGCGCGCCTGCGCTGAACACGGACGGTGGTGGGCTGTCGTCCAACCACCCCGGCATGCGCGGGCTGTTCTTGCTGCTGGAGGCGGCGCGCCAGATGCGCGGCGAGTCCACCTCGCAGGTCGCGAACCCGAGGCTCGCGCTCGCGCACGGCAACGGCGGCCAGCTTGGCGGCAACCACGCCGGCGGCACCAATATCCTCGCCGCCGACTAACCACACCGAACCGACGCCATTCCGACAAGAGGAGCACGAGATGCCCAGCCGACCGCAACCCTCCTTCCCCGAGCACGACACGCAGCCCTACTGGGATGCGGTCAAGGACGGCAAGCTCACCTACCATGTCTGCACCGACTGCAGCGCCGTCGTCTTCACCCCGCGCGGCCAGTGCACGGAATGCGGCTCCGACAGCCTCGAGGTGCGCGAGTCCTCGGGCATGGGGACGGTGTACACGTACTCCGTCATCCGCCAGAACCGCGTGCCGGCGTTCGCCGAGCTCGGCGCGTACGCGCTTGCCTATGTCGACCTGGACGAGGGCTTCCGCATGCTGACGAACATCGTCGGCGTCGCTGACCCGACGAAGGACGTGAAGATCGGCCAGCGCGTCAAAGTGGAGTTCGAGGCACAGGACACGGGCGACTACCCGATCCCCGTGTTCCGCCCGGTCTAGCGGTGCCGATCGCCCCGGCCACCCTCGAAGTGATGTAGATTCCGCACCATCGAGCGTCGCGCGGGCGGGGTCACCCGGCGTCGACGCCGCATGGAAGGATCTCCCATGTCGTTCGTCTACCCGCACCTCAGCGTGGTCGCCCTGCTCGCGGGCGCCTTGGCCCAGTTCGTCATCGGTTTCCTGTGGTACTCGCCGTATCTGCCGACCGGGAAGTCATGGATCGCACAGATGGGAATCCCGGCGGACGCGAAGCCGGGCCTCGAGATGATCGGCTTCCCCATCGGCTCGATCCTCGCGGCGTGGGCCGTGGGGATGGTGTACGGCTGGTCGGGCGCATCCGGGCCGATGGACGGCGCGCTTGCGGGACTGACCGTCGCAGCCGCAGTCGCGGCGCAGGCGATCACCAGCGGCGTCGCGCACGCCACGCGTGTCCCGCCGATGTACGCGATCAACCTCGGCTACGTGGTCGTCTCATACGCCGTCACCGGCGCCCTGATCGGCCTGCTGTCGTAGCATCCCAGGCCGCCTCTCCCGTTCTGGCCCCCTCTCCCCGTTCGGGGAGAGGGGTGGGGCGAGGGCCGCACCACGCGCCTCCCGATCTCGACGGTGTGGAGGCACCCGCCGCGCCGAAGCGGAACAGCCCGCTTGCCGCGCACGGCACGGCACTGCACGCTAGCGCCATGAGCCTCAACCTTCCCCGCCCCTGCGCGCCGTGGGACGGCAACCCGCCACTGAACCTCGCCCGGTGGTGCCTCGAACGGCACGCCGAGGATCCCGCGAGCCGTGACCGCGCCGCGTTCACCTTCGTCAACGAGGATGGCTCGGCGCAGTCGTGGACGTACGCTGCCGTGTGGGAGCGCATCCAGCGCCACGCCCGAGGTTTGCTCGCGGGCGGGATGGAGCCCGGCGACCGCGTCCTGATCCGCCTGCCGCACTCGCCCGACTACGCCTTCGCCTTCTTCGGCGCAACGCTTGCCGGCCTCGTCCCGATCCCCGCCTCGCCGCTGCTCACCGCCGAGGAGGCCGCGTTCCTCGCGAGCGATGCGCAGGCGACCGCTGCGATCACCACGTGGGAGTTGCGCATCGAGGACTTCGAGGGAGCCACGCTGCTGCCCGGGGACCTCGACATGCTCGATGGCCCGGGGCCGCTGCCGGAGACGCACGCCGAGGACCCCGCGTTCCTGATCTACACGTCCGGCACGACCAACCGCCCGAAGGGCGCCGTCCACGCTCATCGCACCGTCCACGGTCGCGCCATGATGCGCGAGGGCTGGCAGGACTTCCGACCGACGGACGTGACGCTGCACGCGGGCACGCTTAACTGGTCGTACACGCTGGGCGTCGGGCTGATGGACGCGTGGGCCGCCGGGGCGCATGCGATCCTCGCGGGTGGCGCGAGCACGCCCGACCGCTGGCCGGCGCTGATGCGCGATTTCGGCGTCACGGTCTTCGTCGCGGTCCCGACGGTGTACCGGCAGATGCTCAAGTACGCGCGGGCCGAGGACGCCGGGGCGCAGTTGCGCCACGTCCTCTGTGCCGGCGAACCGCTTTCCCCCACGCTCCTCGACGAGTGGCGCGCGCGCGTCGGCACGCCGATGTACGAGTCCCTCGGCATGACCGAGGTGAGCACCTACATATCCAGCGGCCCATCGACGCCCACGCGCGAGGGCTCGCCAGGTCGCCCGCAGGCAGGCCGCGTCGTCGCGATCCTGCCGACCGAGGACGATGCCACGCCAGCCTCGAACGAGCCGCTCCCGGCGGGCGAGATCGGGCTGCTCGCGGTGCACCGCTCCGACCCCGGCCTGATGCTCGGCTACTGGCGCCGGCCCGAGGAGGACGCGGCGGTCGTGCGTGGCGACTGGTTCGTCGGCGGCGACCTCGCCAGCCTCGACGCAGACGGCTACCTCTGGTTCCAGGGCCGCGCCGACGATGTCATCAAGTCCTTCGGCTACCGCCTGTCGCCGGTCGAGATCGAGCAGGCGATCGAGACCTTCCCCGCCGTCTCCGAGGCCGCGGTGGTCGCGCACCGCATCGACGAGATGAAGACACTGGTGACCGCGTGCCTGGTGCCGCGTGAGGGCGCTACCCTTGACGTCTCGGCGCTGCGCGCGCACGTCGAGCAGCATCTCGCCGAGTACAAGCGGCCGCACGAGTATGTCGTGGTCGAATCGCTCCCGCGGACGCGCAACGGCAAGCTGCTGCGTCGCGCGCTCATCGAGCAGATCGAAGCAGGAGACCGAGCATGACCAGCCGCAACAGCATCGAACTGTCCGAGGAGGACCAGCAGGAGCTGCTGGCGAACGCGCAGACGCTGCAGGTCGCGAGCCTCGGCCCGAACGGCTGGCCGCACATGGTGCCGATGTGGTTCGCGGTGGACGACGAGGGACTGATCTCGTTCACCACCTACGGAACCTCGCAGAAGGTCGTGAACCTCGAGCGTGACCCGCGCATCACCGTCCTGCTGGAGACGGGCACCGCCTACAACGAGCTGCGCGGCATCGCGATCGAGGGCGAGGCCGAGATCGTGCGCGACCCGGCGACCACCTTCCACACGCGCGGACTCATCGGCGCGAAGAACGAGGGTGGCCCGCGCCCGGAGAAGCCCGCCGCGGGCACGGAGTTCCCATCGTGGGCATCGAAGCGCGTCACGATCCGCGTGCACCCGAAGCGCACGCGCTCGTGGGACCACCGCAAGATCGGGTAGCAGGTGGCCGGTCCGGACACCTCGACGGCGGTCGAAGAGCGCACGCTCGAGGACTTGATGCGCACGGCGCTCCCGCCGACGACCGTGGTGCTGCACAACGACGACGTGAACTCGATGGGCCACGTCATCATCTCGCTCCTCGAGAGCGTCCCGGAGCTCGAGCCCGATCGCGCCGTCGAGGTGATGCTGACCGCGCACGAGCACGGCCAGGCCGACGTCATCACGTGCCCCCTCGAACGTGCCGAGCTGTACCGCGACCGGCTGGTGCAGCACAACCTGCTCGCGACGATCCGCCGCTAGCCTTTTGCCCCCCTCTCCCCGTTCGGGGAGAGGGTTGGGGTGAGGGCCTCCGCATCGACCTCGCTCGCAAGAGATCGGTCAGGCCCTTAAGAGTTTCCCCGATGCGCCGACGATTCCGGTATGGAAATCGGACCACCCCTCGTCGACGTCCTGGCGCGCCTGCCATGGTTCCGCGACCTCTCGCGCGATCACCGCGCGAAGATGCTGGAAGACGTCGCCGCGCGCCTCGCCATCGAGTCCTCGCGCGAGGAGTTCACCGAGGTGCTCATCGAGTGGTCGCGCGTCGCGCACCACGACACCAAGTGGGCGCGCCTGGAGCTGCTCCGCAACAGCGGTCTCCTCCACCCCCCGCAGCACTAGCCTCGCGTCGCGGTGACGCGCTGCGCCGGCGCCGGTCGTAGGCTTGCCGTCCAACAGGTGTCGAGGTGGCGGCGAGGGACGGCCCATCCCCTGCCCCTTCCCTGTGCGGGAACGGGATGAAGTTCAAAGGGCTTCGCCCCTTGAGGAACCCGCTATCTGGCTGCGTCAACTCGATCCGTTCTGGTGACGGTCCGAATCACTCGCATCGACATCGCGCGGCTCATCGAGTTCCGCCGGGAGTGTGAGGGGCGCAGCTCCTCACACTTGGTTCTCTTCTTCTGAACCCCTCCCGCGCCGGGAGGGGTAGGGGTGGCCGCCCCACGCTGCCACATCGGCGGCTCTC
>CAMDAY010000172.1 GCA_945888895.1 Dehalococcoides mccartyi
AGGTGAGTGCTAGAGTCCGGCGCATGAAACGCGTCCTTGTTCCTGTGGTCGCCTGCGTGCTGCTTGTGGCATGCAGGGCGACGGAGTCGCATCGGGCCGCGACGGCAACGGCTGCAATAACACCAACCGGAACCCTCGGCGCAGCGCCGGTTCAAACAAGCGGGATTCCAGCGCCAGTCGTACCGAGCCCCAGTCCCACGCCACCACCGATTCGCGCATGGGACGTCCCGCCTAAGACCGGCGTCGCGCATGTGGACGCGATCATCACGGCGATCACTACGGGCGATAGCAAGATGCTCGAGCCCTTCATAACGGGGCGTCTTGAGCCCTGCTCTTCGGATCGCGGCCCGTCATGCGCCCCGGGATCTCCCGAGGGCACACTCACTCCAGCCATGTTCATGGGCCGGTGTGACGGCAACCCGCTGCGCCTCGCCGAAACATCTGACCGTGCGACATATGCCGTCGGACGCGCGGAGCGCGCAAAGGACGTAGTTACCCGAGTCGATCATCTAGTGGGTATCTGGAGGAGCCGACCCCCGTCTACCTCAAGTCAGCCTGAGGAATGGATGCTTATTGCTTCCAAGGGGCTCGCCTTCACCGAAGGGCTCGTGCTCTGGCTCGATGACCGAGGGATCGACCGCATTTGGCTGAACCCAGGATGTGGTGGCCTGCTGGTTGATCCTCTCCGGAACTTCGATGTCATTATCGCGCCGCCGTAGGCGCGTGAGGGATTTGCACTTCTCTAGGGAGTAGCGGCGAGCAGCCCGAGGCGCGGCTGCGGCGGCTCGGTGATACGCTCGGGCCTCGATACGCCGCCTCTCCCCGACCGAGGTAGCCCCGTGGTTCTGAGCGACCGATCCATCCGCGAAGCGCTGGAGTCCGGGAGACTGATCGTCGACCCGATCGGCGAGAACGCCGTCCAGCCCGCGTCACTCGACATCCGTCTCGACGCGCACTTCCGCGTGTTCCGGAACCACCGGCAGGCGTACATCGACATCCGCGAGGAGATGGAAGAGCTGACCGAGCCGGAGTCGATCGCGCCAGACGAGCCCTTCGTGCTGCACCCCGGCGAGTTCGTCCTCGGCTCCACCGTGGAGCGCGTCGAGCTGGCCGACGACCTCGTCGCGCGGGTCGAGGGCAAGTCGTCGCTGGGACGCCTCGGGCTGCTCGTGCACGCGACGGCCGGGTTCGTGGATCCGGGGTGGAAGGGCAACCTGACGCTGGAGCTGTCCAACGTCTCCACCCTCCCGATCCGCCTGTACTACGGCATGAAGATCGGCCAACTGTCGTTCCAGAACCTGACGACGAAGGCCGACCGCCCCTACGGCCATCCCGACCTCAAGTCGAGGTACCAGGGCCAGTCGCTGCCGACCGCCAACCGCATCTACCGCGACTTCCAGAACAAGAGCTAGGCCCCCGTGCCTCCCGACGCGCCGTCCGAGTTCATGCGCGCGGCGCTCGAGGAAGCGCGTCTCGCCGTGGGTCGCGTCTCGCCGAACCCGGCCGTGGGAGCGGTCGTCGTGCGCGACGGGCGCATCGTCGGGCGCGGGCACACGCAGCCGCCCGGACAGGCGCACGCGGAGGTGATGGCGCTCCTCGAGGCGGGCGACGAAGCGCGCGGCACGACGGTCTACGTCACCCTCGAGCCCTGCTCGCACCACGGGCGCACGCCGCCGTGCACGGACGCCCTGATCGCGGCGGGCGTCGCTGCGGTGTCCTACTCGATCCAGGACCCCGACGAGCGTGTGTCCGGCTCCGGAGTGCAGGCACTGCGCGACGCGGGCATCGAAGTGGCCGAGGGCGACGGCGCATCCGAGGCGATCCGCATCAACGAGGGCTTCCTCAAGCACCGCTTCACCGGCCTGCCGATCGTGATCGCGAAGTTCGCCGCGAGCCTCGATGGGCGCATCGCCGCTTCCTCGGGCGACGCGCGCTGGGTGTCCGGCGAGGAGGCGCGCGCCTGGGCCCATGACCTCCGCACGCAGGTCGACGCGATCCTCGTGGGGTCGAACACCGTGCTGCAGGACGACCCGCACCTCACCGCCCGACCGGGCGGCGTGCTCGCCGATCGGCAGCCGCTCCGCGTCGTCATCGACGGGGCGGGGCGGCTTTCGAGCCTCGCGCGCGTCTTCGACGAGGCCGCACGCACCGTGCTCATCACCACGGCCCATACGCGTCCCGACTGGCGCGCGAACTTCCCGCCGCACGTGGAGGTGGTGGTGCTCCCGGCCGGCGAGGATCGGCGGCACGTCCACCTGGGCGCGCTGCTCACCTACCTCGGCGAGCGCGACGTGCTGACCCTGCTGGTCGAGGGTGGCGGCGAGCTGCTCGGGGCGTTCTTCGACCAGCGAGCCGTGGATCGCCTTTATACTGTGATTGCGCCGGTCATCGTCGGCGCAGTGGAGGCACCGAGCGCCGTTGCGGGCGAGGGCGCATCGGTCATGCGCGATGCGCCGCGGCTGCGCAACCCGTCCGTGACCCGCCTTGGCGACGACGTCCTCTTCGAGGGCATCCCGATCTGGCCTCCCCCGGCGGACCGGACGAACAGCGAAGGGTAGCGATGTTCACCGGCATCATCGAAGAGCTCGGGACCGTGCGCCGCCGCGAGGGTGGCGAGTTGATCATTGGCTGCTCGCTCATCCTCGACGACTCGCGGCTGGGCGACTCCATCGCGGTGAACGGCGTGGACCTGACGGTGCGCGCGATGGACGCCGAGTCGATGAGCTTCGACGTGATGAACGAGACGTTCCGCCGTTCGAACCTCGGCGAGCTGGTCGAGGGCGAGCTCGTGAACCTCGAACGGTCGGTGACCTCCGCCACGCGGATGTCGGGGCACACGGTGCGGGGCGTCGTGGAGACCAAGTGCCGGTTGATGAGCCTGACGCCGGAGGCGGACGCGGTCATCGCGCGCTACCAGGTGCCGCCGGAGTACCTGAAGTACATCGTGATGAAGGGCCCGATCTGCCTCGACGGCGTCTCGCTCACCGTCATGGGGCGCGACGCCGAGTCGATCTCCGTGTCGCTGGTGTGGTACACGCAGGAGCACACGAACCTGCTGCGCCGCAAGCCCGGCGACGCCGTCAACCTCGAGACCGACATCTTCGCGCGGTACGTGGAGCAGATCGTGGAGCAGATCCTGGAAGCGCGCGCCGCCGGGACGCCATGACCACGGCCCGAAGTGTCGCGGCCGCACTCCGCTCGACCGCCCGTCGCGCACTGCGGACCGTCGGGGGGGGCAAGCCTCGAGCGGCGCATCCACCTCGTGTACCACGCCGCCCTGCGCCGCACCGGTCGATTCGACCCGCCCGAGGACGCCGCGACGCTGGCGGCGCTGCGCTCGCTCGCCTCGCGCGCGCACACGCTCCTCGATGTCGGCGCCAACGTCGGGAAGTACACACACCTCTTCCTGCAGGCCGCGCCCGGCGACGCGCGTGTCTTCGCGTTCGAGCCGAACCCCGAGGCGCGCGAGCTGCTGCAGGCGAACGTCCGTGACTCCCGGCTCGTGATCCTCGGCGATGCGCTGGGGGCGGAGTCGGCATGCCGGTCGCTGTGGGTGCCGGTGGACGCCAGCGGCAACCCCGTGAGCGACCGCCCGCTCCTCGCCGGCCCCAGCGCCGAGGAGCGGGCGGTCGCCTACGAGATCGAGATCCGCGCGCTGGATGACCTGGTCAGCGAGGGCACCGTGCCGCTGACCCCGCCGATCCTCGCGAAGGTCGACGTCGAAGGGCACGAGGTGGCCGTGCTCACCGGGGCCCGCTCCCTGCTCGCGGCGGGCGCGGCGCTGTACTTCGAGTGCGAGGCGAAGCACCTCGAACGGGCAGGGACGACGCCGGAGACGCTCTGGTCGCTGCTGGTGGACGCGGGGTACCAGGTCTGGGGCATGGGGGCCGCGGGATTCGTGCGGTACGATGCCCTCGACGCGCAGGTATGGAACTACCTCGCGCTCCCATCCCGGCAAGCCGACGGCGACATCGCGAAGGCGATCGAGTCCTGGGCCGGGGGAATGCGCTAGTCCGGCCATCACCGGCCCCGCGACGCGCCCTGCGGAAGGGGCACCGATATGCCAGTTCAGTCGAAGTCCACGGCTCGTCCCACTCGCCGCAGCCCGCTGCGCGCGACCGTCGAAGAGGCGATCGAAGAGCTCCGCGCCGGACGCTCCGTGATCATCACCGACGACGAGGACCGCGAGAACGAGGGCGACGTCGTCATCGCCGCGCAGTTCTGCACGCCAGAGGTCGTCAACTTCTACGCGCGCTACGCGAAGGGGCTGATCTGCGTCCCCATGACGGAGGAGCGCGCCGACCACCTCGACCTGCCGCCCATGACGACGCACAACACCGCGCCGCTCGGCACCGCGTTCACGGTCACCGTCGAGGCTGCCGAGGGCGTGACCACCGGGATCTCCGCTGCCGACCGCGCGACGACGATCAAGAAGCTCGCCGACCCGACGGCGGGCCCGCACGACTTCACCCGCCCCGGACACATCTTCCCGCTGCGCGCGCGTGACGGCGGCGTCCTCGTGCGCGCCGGGCAGACCGAGGCATCCGTCGACCTGTGCCGCCTCGCCGGTCTCGAACAGAT
>CAMDAY010000173.1 GCA_945888895.1 Dehalococcoides mccartyi
ACTGGCATGAATCGCTCGATGGCGAAGGCCTACCGCGCATCCTCACGCCGCACCCGGCGGAGATGGCGCGCCTCGCCGGTACGGACATCGAGGCGGTGCAGGCGAACCGGCTGCTGACCGCCATCGCGTACGCCGCACGGAGCCACAGCATTGTCGTGCTGAAGGGCGCCTGCACGATCGTCGCCCACCCCGACGGACGGGCGCGCATCTCCGAGGTCGCCACCTCGGCGCTCGCGCACGCGGGGAGCGGGGACGTGCTCGCCGGCCTGATCGCGGGTTTCGTCGCCCAGGGCGTCGAACCGTTCGAGGCGGCCTGCGCCGGCGTCGCGGTCCACGCGGAGTGCGGGCGCATCGGGGAGTCACGGCTCGGTGCTGCCTCGACGCTCGCGAGCGACCTGCTGCGACTGCTGCCGGAGGTGCGGCGGCTCCTCGATCCCGAAGCGCCGCGCGCGCACGGCTTCGCGATGTCAATGCGCCAGGACGAATCGTCGCCGGCACCGGGGTTCGGGGACGGTGGCCGCGGCGGCATGCCGGAGGGACTGTCGCCAAGGGCGGAATGGTAGAATCATCTGAGCGGATGACTAGGCTGTTGAGCCGTCACCGTGGAGGTGCCGCATGACCGACGCCACCGTTCCCGACGACCAATCCGGCACGCCCACCGATCCCATCGCCATCGTCTTCCCCGGCCAGGGGTCGCAGGCCCCCGGCATGGGCAAGCTCGTCTTTGAGCACTCCGAGGCTGCCCGCGCCACCTTCGACGAGGCGAGCAGCGTACTGGGGATGGACGTGGCGAAGCTCTGCTTCGACAGCACCGAGGACGACCTCGCGACCACGCACAACACGCAGCCTGCCGTACTCACCACCTCGGTCGCCATCTTCCGCGCGATGCGCGAGAAGTTGAACGAGGTGGGCGGCACGATCTCGCCGCGCCTGTTCGGAGGGCACTCGCAGGGCCTCTTCAGCGCGGCCGTCGCCGCGAGCGCGCTCTCCTTCAAGGACGGCCTGCTGCTCATGATCGAGCGCGGGCGCCTGATGGGTGAGTTCAACGCTCGCCGCCCCGTCGGCATGGCGGCGATCATCGGCCTCACCGCCGACCGCGTCCGCGAAGTCTGTACGAAGGCGAGCGAGGGCGACCACTCGCGCGTGGACGTGGCGAACCTGAACGACGAGACACAGATCGTGATCAGCGGCGACCTGAGCGCCCTCGAGCGCGCGATGGAGCTGGCCAAGTCGCTCCAGGGCAAAGCGATCCGCCTCAAGCTCAAGGTCACCAGCCACACGCCGCTTTCCAACGACCAGTCCGCCGAGTTCGCGACGATCATGCGGGACGTGCCCTTCGAGGCGCCCGAGCGCCCCATCGTCTCCAACATCACCGCGGAGCTGCTCCGCACCGCCGCCGATGTCCGTGCGGAGTTCGAGGCGCAGTTGCGCTCGCCCGTGCTGTGGGCGGAGAACGTGAAGCGCATGACCCGCGAGGGCGTCGATCTGCTGATCGAGGTCGGCCCCGGGCACGTGCTGGCAGGCATGGCGAAGCGCATCTCCAAGGAGCTGACCGTGGTATCCCTCGACGACGCGAAGGAGCAGCCGATCCCGATCTCCGTGCTGCCGACCGAGTACCTCGCTGCCAACCGCCTCGCCACGAAGCCCCTGGCGCAGTAGCCGAATGACACGAGTCGTCGTCACAGGCATCGGTCTGATCACGCCAGTCGGGAACGACACGGCCACCACGTGGGACGCGCTGGTCGCCGGTCGCTCCGGCATCGGCCCGATCACGCACTTCGACACCAGCGCCTACGAGTGCCCGATCGCGGGCGAGGTGCGCGGGCTGGAGGCGGCGGACTTCGTGGACGCGAAGCTTCTGCGCCGCCTCGACCGGTCGTCGGTGTTCGCGCTCGCGGGGGCGCAGCAGGCGATCGCGGATGCGGGCCTCGACATGACGCACGAGGACGCGAGGCGCGTCGGCGTCGTGCTCGGCACCGGCATGGGCGGCGCGCAGATGATCGTCGAGCAGAACGACATTCTGGAGGACAAGGGGCCGCGGCGCGTGTCGCCGTTCATGACCTCGCACATGCTGCCGGACACGCCGACGGGCCTGATCGCGATCGCCATCGGCGCGCGCGGGCCGAACTTCGGCATCAGCGCCGCCTGCGCGACCGGTGGCGCGACCACCGGCGAGGCGGCTGAGATCATCCGCAGCGGCCGTGCCGACGTGATGATCACCGGCGGCTTCGAGGCGCCGCTCACGCCGATCTACTACGCCGGCTTCCACGCGATGAAGGCGCTCGCCGTCGCCGGGGACCCGACGAAGGCCGTGAAGCCGTTCGACCTGAACCGCAGCGGCTTCATCCTCGGCGAGGGCGCCGGGATCATGGTGCTCGAATCGCTTGAGCACGCGCAGGCGCGCGGCGCGCGCATCTACGCCGAGTGGCTGGGCGCCGCGACCAGCAACGACGCCTACGACATGGTCGCCGCCGCCGAGGATGGCCACGGCGTGGCCGACGCAATGCGGGACGCGATGGCGCAGGCGCAGATCGGGCCGGGCGATATCGACTACATCAACGCGCACGGCACGGGCACCGCGCTCAACGACCGCGTGGAGACGCACGCCATCCGCGAGGTGTTCCGCGAGGACGCCGACCGGCTGATGGTCTCTTCGACCAAGCCGATCGTGGGACACATGATGGGCGCGGCAGGCGCCGTCGAGGCGGCGATCGCAGCGCTGGCGTGCCACCACGGGGTGGTGCCGCCGACCATCAACTACGAGACGCCCGACCCCGACTGCGACCTGGACTACGTGCCGAACGTGGCACGCACCGCCACCGTCCGCCGTGCGATGAGCACCTCGGTCGGGCTCGGCGGGCACAACTCAGCAATTATTTTCGGACGGTGGGAACCCTAATGGCCGAAGAGCGACGCGTGGTAGTGACCGGCGTGGGCCTGCTGACGGCCGTCGGCAACGGCCGCGAGGCCTCGTGGCAGGCGCTCCTCGCCGGCACGAACGGCATCCGTCCGATCACGCTCATCGACGCCAGCGACCTGCCGACGCGCGTCGCGGGCGAGGTGCCCGGCTTCGACCCGTCGATCTTCCTCGACCGCAAGGAAGCGCGGCGCATGGACCGCTTCACGCAGCTCGCCGTGGTTGCCGCGGGCGAGGCGCTGGAGCACTCCGGCCTGGACGTCGCCGCGGACGCCGACGAGATCGGCTGCATGATCGGCGTCGGCATCGGCGGCATGACCACCCTCGAGGAGGAGTTCAAGGTCCTCTTCGAGAAGGGGCCCTCCCGCGTCTCGCCGTTCCTCGTGCCGATGTTCATCGCGGACATGGCGGCCGGTCAGACCTCGATCCGCTTCGGCCTGCGCGGCCCGAACTACAACACGATGTCCGCCTGCGCCTCCGGCGCCGACGCCCTGGGCACGGCCCTCGAGGTGATCAAGCGCGGCGACGCGATCGCCATGGTCGCCGGCGGCTCGGAGGCATCCGTGACGCGCATGTCGGTCTCCGCCTTCGCGGCCTCGCGCGCGCTCTCTCGCAACGACGACCCCGAGACTGCCAGCCGCCCGTTCGACCTCGGCCGTGACGGATTCGTGCTCGGCGAGGGCGCGGGCATCCTCGTCCTCGAGGAGCGCGAGCACGCGATCGCGCGCGGCGCGACGATCCTCGCGGAGTTCGCCTCGTACGGTCAGTCGGCGGACGCGTTCCACGTGACGCAGCCCTCCGAGAACGGCGAGGGCGCGGCGCGCGCGATGAACATGGCGCTCAGGAAGGCCGGCATCGTCGCCACCGACATCGACTACGTGAACGCGCACGGCACCAGCACGCCGCTCAACGACAAGTTCGAGACGATGTCGATCAAGAACGTCTTCGGCGAGGCCGCGTACAGCATCCCCGTCTCCTCGACCAAGTCGATGGTGGGCCACACCCTCGGCGCGGCCGGCGGCGTCGAGGCAGCCGTGACGGTGCTCTCGCTCCGCGACCAGAAGATCCACGGCACGTTCCACCTCGTCACCCCGGACCCCGACTGCGACCTCGACTACGTCCCCGACGGCCAGCGCGCCCTCGACCTCGAGTACGCGATGTCGAACAGCCTCGGCTTCGGCGGCCACAACTCGTCGCTGATCTTCAAGCGCTACGCGGAATGAATGACACTCACTGAGCAGGAACTGCGGTGTGTTGAACGCGCTTGCGCGCACTTGGGCGCGGCGGACGGCAGTAGTTGGCGTCAGGTCGACGGCCCCACGCTAGACGAATTGCACCCGCAGAATGCATCGCCGGAGGTGATCGTCACAGACGGCGTCCGAACAGCTGCGATCGAAGTCAAACGACTGACGCACCAGAACTTCCAGCAGTTGGGGAGCTACGTCGAATACCTGCGATCACGCTTGGCGCCTTCAATCGGCGGGCACTACTGGCTAGCGCCACCTCATGACTTCAAGTTGCCGATTGATCAGCGTCTGATCAGACACCTGAAGCGTGAAATCGAACGGATTGCCCCGACGTTGGCTCCGGGGGATTCGGGGTCAGTCCGCTACCCGCGCTCCACTTACGTTTCACTCATCCGCACGGATGTGCCC
>CAMDAY010000174.1 GCA_945888895.1 Dehalococcoides mccartyi
GGCATCAACGACGCTCCGGCGCTGGCGGCGGCCGACCTCGGCATCGCCATCGGGGGTGGGACGGATGTCGCGATGGAGACGGCGCCCGTCACTTTGATGCGCGCGGACCTCGCCGGCGTCGCGCAGGCGATGGCGCTCAGTGAGGCGACGATGCGCACGATGTCGCAGAACCTCGCGTGGGCGTTTGGCTACAACGTCGCGCTGATCCCGATCGCGGCCGGCGCGGGCTATCTGCTCTTCGGCGTGATCCTCGAGGCGGACGTGCCCGCGATCCTGCACCCGATCTTCGGTGACCGCGGCTTCCTGAACCCGATCGTCGCCGCTGCGGCGATGGCGTTCTCCAGCGTCAGCGTGATGACGAACAGCCTGCGGCTGCGCAACGCGCGGCTGCGGTAGCTCGCTGGGAGAGAACGCACGAGCGCGGCGTCGACGTGCCTCGGCCCATCGAGGTTCAACCGTGGGCGGCCCACCCCTACCCCTCCCGACGCGGGAGGGGTTCAGAAAAGAGAACCAAGTGTGAGGAGCTGCGCCCCTCACACTCCCGGCGGGACTTGATGTGGCCGCGCTAGGTCGGCGCAAGTAATTCGAACCGCCGCACGGAACCGCCATGCGGAGACATCCGGAGGCTGGGTTCCTCAAAGGGTGAAGCCCTTTGAACTTCGTCCCCCTTCCCGCGCAGGGAAGGGGCAGGGGGATGGGCCGCCCCTCATGGGCACCTCGAACGGCACGGGGCGCGACCGGCGCCACGCCCCGTGTCGTCCTCGAAGGCCCCGCTAGTAGTAGATCGCCCGAGGGGCACCGCCCCCGGCGGCGACAGCATCGCCGGTGATCGCGACCGACCGAGGCGACGCGAGGAACGTGACGACGGCGGCGATGTCCTCGGCGTCGATGAAGCGACGGACCACGTTTCCCTCGGCCATCTGCTTCTCGACCTCGGCCTCGCTGCGGCCGCTGGTCTCCGCGCGCCACTTGATGACGCCGGGGGTCGCCTCGGTGCGGGTCAGTCCGGGGTGGACGACGGTCACGTTGATGCCGTGCGGGCCGAGCTGATCGGCCAGGTTCTTCGTCAGCGCCGCGACAGAGACATTGCGCATGCTTCCGATCAGCGATCCAGACTGCCGCGCCGCGAGGCCGCTGATGTTGATGATCCGGCCCCAGCCCTGCTCGATCATCGTCGGCGCCAGTTCACGGGCGGTGCGTAGGTAGCCGAGCACCTTCACGTTCATGTCGGCCCAGTAGTTGTCATCGTTTACCTCGGCGAGTGTCGGGGCCGCGGCCTGTCCGCCCGCCGTGGCAGCGCAGTTCACGAGGATGTCGACCCCACCGCCGAGCGCGGCGATCGCATCGCGGACCGCGGCCTTCACCGACTCGTCGCTGCTGGTGTCGCAGACGATCGGGGTGATCTTGCGGCCGGTCTCCGTGGCGAGCTCCGCCGCCGCCGCGCGCAGCGTGTCCTCGGTTCGGGCGAACAGCACGACGTCGCAACCCTCGCGTGCCAGTTCGCGCGCGCACGCCTTGCCGATGCCCCGGCTGCCGCCGGTCACGACCGCGCGCTTGCCGGTGAGTTGAAGGTCCATGCGGTGCTCCTCGAGTGTCGGTGATGGCGTGGGGTGTCGGGGACGATAGCGCACACGGGCCGTTCGAGGTGCCTCGGCGCGGCCCGGCTATGCTCTGGCCCGAGGGGGCGTCATGGGCGAGTGGCTGGCGGTCGCGGGAGTGGCCTTTGGCGTGGGGTTGAGTGGCGCGCTCAGTCCGGGCCCACTCACGATCCTCGCCATGCGCGAGGGTGCTCGACGTGGCTGGGTGGCCGGACCGTTCGCCACCGCGGGTCACGCCGTCGCCGAAGCGACGACGATGGTGCTGCTCGCCCTCGGCCTGTCGAGGTATGTCGGCAGCGACAGCCCGGTCACGACCGCGATCTCGCTGGTCGGTGGCCTGGTGTTGTTGTGGATGGCGTGGACGACGGCGCGCTCGGTGCCCACCGCCACACTCAGCGAGCGCGTCGCGCAGGTCGCCGCGGACGGCGTCCCGAGCGCATCTCGACGTGACCGATCGTTCGAGGCGTTCCGGTCGGTCGCGCTCCTCGGCATCGCGGTCACCGTCGTCAATCCGTACTGGCTCATCTGGTGGGCGACGGTGGGGACGAAGCTCACCGTGGACTCGCTGCACATCGGCTGGAGCGGGCCGCTCGCGGTGTTCCTCGGGCACATCCTGAGCGACCTGCTGTGGCTGACGTTCGTCGCCACCCTCGTCGGGTCGGGATCGAGGTGGCTCGGCGACCGCGCGTATCGCGGGCTGCTCGGCGCGTGCGCCGTGTTCCTGATCGTGCTGGGCGTCCTGTTCGTCGTCAGCGGCGTGCGGGGCGTCCTCGGCGGCTGAGGGCTTAAGAGACGCGCCGCTACACTGATTCCCGCGCCACCGGCGCATCTCCCGCGTCCACCGAATACCGCTCACCTGAATCGAGGCCTCCGTGAACCCCATCGTGCATTTCGAGATCCTCGCCGGTCCTGACCAGGACAAAGCCGCGCTCCAGTCGTTCTACCGCGACACGTTCAAGTGGAACATCGACACGAGCGAGATGGACTACGGCATGGTGATCCCCGACGACGAGGACGACGGCATCGGGGGCGCGGTCGACTCCGCCGAGGACCGCTCGAAGGTCCTCGTATACATGGCGGTGGATGACATCCAGTACTACCTGGAGAAGGTGAAGCGGGCGGGCGGCACCGTGGTGAAGGACATCACCGTGATTCCCGACATGGTGACCTACGCCATCTTCCGCGACCCCGCGGGCAACGAGATCGGCCTTGTCCTCGACGATGGATCGGACGAGGAAGAGGACGACGAGGACTAGCGCCTCGTCGGTTCGAGGTAGCGCGGCGCTCGCCGGGTGGAGCGGGCGGACGCTCGTGTGCTCCTCGACAGGTCGATGTGGCAGTGCGAGGCGGCCGACCCCTGCCCCTCCCGGCGCGGGAGGGGTCAGAAAGAAGAACCAACTGGGAGGAGCTGCGCCCCTCACACTCCCGGCGGAATCGTGCGTTTCTAGAAGGCGACATCGGCGAAGGCAGCACGATCCGAATCCGCAGCCCCTCGGGGCCGGAGGTCGTGTACGCCCTCGATTGGGTCTCGCTTGACGGGGCTCATCCGCCGATCCGAGCGTGCGCGATGCAGCACGATCCCGGATCGGGAGCCCGAGGGGCGAAGCCCCTCGGATCTCATCCCCCTTCCCGCGCAGGGAAGGGGGCAGGGGGATGGGCCGCCTGCCGCTGCCACCTCGGCGGCTCGCTCGAGGATTGCGAACCGCCCGGCTCCCGCTGGAGGCGTGACAGGCCAGGGCACGCGCCGCTATCGTCCGGGGACGCGCACCCGCGCCGACGTACCTCGGAGGACTCGCATGGCCATCGACCCCATCGCACAGACGTGGCTCGACACGATCGCAGCTTCGGGCATCCCGCCGATGCAGGAGAGCACTCCCGAGGCTGTACGCGCGACGCGCCTGCCCGGACCTCCGGGTCCCGAGGTGCACAAGGCGGAGGAGATGAGCGTCGCGGGGCCGGATGGGCCCGTGCCGGTGCGCGTCTACTGGCCGAGCGACCAACCGAACCTCCCGATCCTCGTCTGGTACCACGGCGGCGGCTGGGTCATCGGCACCCTCGACATCGCGGACGCGACCGCGCGGCGCCTGTGCTCGCTGGGCGAGTGCATCGTCATCTCCGTGGACTACCGGCTCGCGCCGGAGCACAAGTACCCCGCCGCGCGCGACGATTCATACGCCGCCGTCGTGTGGGCGTACCAAAACGCGAAGCGCTTCGGCGGCGATTCCTCCCGGATCGCGGTCGGCGGCGACTCGGCGGGCGGCACCCTCGCCACAGTGGTGGCGCAGATGGTGCGCGACCGGGCGGGCTTCGACATCGCGTACCAGCTGCTGATCTACCCCGTCACGGACGCCGCGATGGACACGGAGTCGTTTCGCGTAAACCGCACGTTCGGACTGACGCCGGAATCGATGGCGTGGTTCTGGGACCACTACCTGCCGGAGGGCGCGGACCGGACCGACCCGCACGTCTCACCGGCACGCGCGAAGAGCCTCGAGGGCCTGCCCCCCGCGTACGTGCTCACGGCCGAGTGCGACCCGCTGCGCGACGAGGGCAATGCCTACGCTGCGGCGCTCAAAGCCGCAGGGGTCGAGGTGGAGACGGAATGCGCCGCCGGGCAGATTCACGGCTTCTTCGGGAACGCGCACTACTTCCCGGAAGGGATGCGCGCGACCGAGACCGCGGCGAAGCACCTGCGACGGGCATTCGAAACCGCCTGACACGCGGGAGCGCCAAGGCTTTTCAACCCGCTGACGATCCTGTACGTTCCGCGCGCCGTCTCGTGACGATGCGAAAGCGGATCAGATGCGCCGGGCCCTCGCTCCGCTGCTGCTTGCCACGCTCGCCGCGGCGCTCACGGTGCCTCGACCGTCCGCATCCGCTGCCGACCTGCTCAACGGGGACTTCGAGGGTGGCAGTACCGGCTGGGCCGCGGCGACCGGCGGCACGCTGACCATCG
>CAMDAY010000175.1 GCA_945888895.1 Dehalococcoides mccartyi
CGGGTAGCCGCTCGACGACCTCGAACGAGGGGTGCGGGGGGAAGCGGACGCGTGCCGCCTGCGCGACCGGGCGATAGCGCGCCGTGTACGCGTCGAGGGCCGCGAGCGCGGATGCCTCGTCGCGCCCCGATCGCGACCACCCCGGCCAGTCGAGGGCGCTCGCAAAGCGCGCTTCGGTGTCGCCTCGATCAGGACACGCACGATGGACGACGCGCTGGCAACCATGAGGCGAGCGTGCCATAGCCCGCACGCCCGCTACAACCTCGAACCGCAGAACCCCGCGATTCTCGCCGAGTGCCGTGCCATCGGGGCCGCCACGGCATGCGTATACTGAGACGACGTTGGGCTCCCCCAACCCTGCAGCGGACGCGAGCGCCCTATGCCCGAATCCAACCGGCTGGAACGCGAGATCGAAGAGATCCTCGGCAAGATCGAGCAGTTCCCTGACGCCCCGGCGCGCCGCAAGCGCGCGCGCATCCGCTGGGTGCAGTTGCTCGCGACGCGCGTCTCCGATGGTCAGCGGTCGGTGATGCGCCAGTTGTCGCGCTTCTCGATTTCGCAGGTGATGCTCGCCTCATTCATCATCATCCTCGGCTCGCTGTTCTTCCGGCGCGCCGCCCCCTCGCTCATGGCCTGGGCTCTGTACGCCGGGATCATCCTGTTCGTCAGCAGTTTCGCGATCTTGATGTTCTCCCGCCGAGGTTCCTCGTCCAGCACCACAAAATGGCGAGGCCGCACCGTCTCGTATCAGCCCGCTCGTCCGTCCGGATCGCTCACGCGGCGCATCCAGTACTGGTGGTCCACGCGCACACGACGCTGACCCGCGAACGCGAGCCAGCACCGCACCGAGCGCGCCGTCCCCACTCCGGCGACAGCCGGAGGAGTAGATGACGACGACCTTGCCGTTCGCCGCACGCATGCTGTTCGCAAGTACGCTGACGTTCCTCGCGGCATGCTCGGCGCCCGCATCGCCTCCGCTCGTCGCAGCGACCGCGAGCGCAACAGCGCAGGTCACCGCCGCCGACGCCACCCGGGCATCCTCGACGGGCGCCCGGTCGGCATCCTCGACCGGCGCGAACGCGCCCCCCACCGTCCCGCTCGACGGCCCGGTGGATGTCGACCGGGTGCTCGCTCATCTGAAGGTGCTGTCGGTCGATATCGGCAGCCGCCCCGCGGGCTCCGAGCCGGAGCGCCGCGCGGCGCAGTACATCGCGGACGTCCTGAAGGCACAGGGCTACACCACGACAATCGAGACGTTCACGTACCCGGCGCGCTTCGACGACTCCAGCGTGACGATCGGCAGCGAGACGCCGTTCAAGGGAGCGCTCATCGACGGCGCGGCGACCGGGAAGGTGACCGCGACGCTGGTGGACGGCGGCACAGGGTTGCCGGAGCAGGTCGCCGCGGCGCGCGTGCAGGGCAACATCGTCCTGATGCGTCGAGGCGGCCTGCCCTTCGCGCAGAAGATCGCCAACGCCCAGGACGCCGGGGCGCTGGCCGTGATCATCGTGAACAACGAGGCGGGCCCGTTCCACGGCACGCTCGGTCAGCAGCGAGCCTCGATCCCGGCAATCGCGATCGATGGCGCCCGTGCGGATCGGCTCCGCGCGGCCCTCGGACAGTCCGTCACGGTCGAAGCGGCCGGGGGAACGCGCACGGTCACCTCGCAGAACGTCGTCGGTCAACGCGGCTCGACCTGCCGGGCGTACATCGGGGCGCATTACGACTCGGTCGCGGAAGGCCCCGGCGCGAACGACAACGCGAGCGGCACCGCCTCGATGCTTGAGATGGCGCGCGTGCGCGGCACGGACGGACTGTGCGCGCTCGCGTTTGGGTCCGAGGAGACCGGCCTGCATGGGTCACAGGCATTCGTCGCGGCGCACCTCGCCGGGACGGCACAGTTCATGCTCAACTTCGACATGATGGGACGCATCGACGACGCCATCATCGTGGGGGACGGCGGGCTCACGCAGAGCATCCTCGGCATCATCGGTCGAGGCTCAGACCAGCCGCTCCGGGCCGGGACATTCCCCCCGTTTGCCTCCTCCGACCACGTCTCGTTCGCCTCCGTGGGACTGCCCGCGGTCACGATCACCTCGGGCAACGACCCGGCCATCCACACGGCGCGCGACACCTATGAGGCCGTCCGGCCGGCCGATCTGAAGACGATGCTGACGCTGGGCGATGCGGCGCTCGCGGGCATGCTGAAAACCCTGGGACGCCGCTGATCGCCGCCCGCGCAACTCCACGCCGCTCGGCCCTGCCGAGGTTGTCGCCCGTCGGACGGATGGCTACGATGGCCTCACTCCCCCCGAGGCAGGCCAGATTGCGGTTCCGAGCGCTCCTCGCCCCAATCGTCTTATGTAGCGCCCTACTCCTTGCCGCTGCATGCACGGATAGCGGTGACAAGCCGACGCCGACCACCGGGCCTGGGAGCGTCCCGACCGCTCCGCCGCTCGCCAGCGTCCCCTCGCCGACGATCGTGACCGGCTCCGCGACGCCTACCGGCACGGGGACTCCGACCACAGGCACGGGTGCCGCCGGCGCCAACGCTGGCGAGCAGAGCTACACCGTGGTCGCCGGCGATGTCCTCACCTCGATCGCCGTGAAGTTCGACGTGCCATCCGCGCAGATCCGGACGCTGAACAACCTCACCACGGACACCCTGCAGATTGGCCAGAAACTGCGGATCCCGGCCAAGACCGCCGCCAGCGGCACCCCGCCGCCCAGCACCAGCCCCGGCAGCGCCTCCACCTACACGGTGAAGGCTGGCGACACGGCGTTCGGGATCGCCCTACAGTTCGACACCACGACCGAGGCACTCGAGCGCGCGAACAGCGTGCAACGTGGCGGCCTCGACAATCTGCAGCTCGGGCAGGTGGTGAAGTTGCCACCACCCGGCCAGCGCTGAGTCACCGACACCCGGGTCACCGACACCCGGGTCACCGAGACCCGAGTCTCCGAGACCGGGCCCGGACGCGCCTCGACACCCTCGAGGAGGCTCACGGGCCGCGACGAAAGTGGTAGCCATGTCCATCGACGCTAGCCTCGAAGAGCTCCGCGAACTCAAGAGCAAGGCCCTCCTCGGCGGCGGCGCCGACCGCATCGAGGCGCAGCACGAGCGCGGCAAGATGACCGCCCGCGAGCGCATCGAGATGTTCCTCGACCCCGGCACCTTCGAGGAGATCGACGCACTGGCGGCGGACTTCGACAACGACGAGGGCGAACGCTTCTTCGGCGACGCGGTCGTCACCGGCTGGGGCAAGGTCAACGGCCGCACCATCTGCCTCTACGCGCAGGACTTCACCGTCTACGGCGGCTCCCTCGGCGAGGTCGTCGGCACCAAGATCGCGAAGGTCATGGACGTCGCGATGAAGACCGGCGTGCCGGTCGTCGGCCTGAACGACTCGGGCGGCGCGCGCATCCAAGAGGGCGTCGGCGCCCTGGCCGGGTACGGCGAAATCTTCTACAAGAACGTCCAGGCCTCGGGCGTGATCCCCCAGATCAGCGTGATCATGGGCCCGTGCGCGGGCGGCGCGGTGTACTCACCCGCCCTCACCGACTTCGTCTTCATGGTCGAGAAGACCAGCCAGATGTTCCTCACCGGCCCCGACGTGATCCTCAGCGTCACCGGCGAGCAGACGACCGTCGAGGAGCTCGGCGGCGCGATCTCGCACGTGTCGAAGTCGGGCGTCGCCCACTTCGCCGCCAGCGACGAGCGCGAGTGCCTCGACGAGGTGCGTCGGCTGCTCTCCTACATCCCGAGCAACAACATGGACGACCCCCCGCTGGAGGACACGGGCGACCCGATCACCCGCCGGCTGGACGACATCCTGACGGTGGTGCCGGGCGAGTCCGACATGCAGTACGACGTCCGCGACGTCGTCGAGCGGCTCGTCGACAACAGCGAGTTCATGGAAGTGCACGAGTTCTTCGCGCCGAACATCGTGGTCGGCTTCGGCCGAATCGGGGGGCGCCCGATCGGCGTCGTCGCGAACCAGCCGCTGTACCTCGCCGGCGTCCTCGACATCGACGCGTCGAGGAAGGCCGCGCGCTTCGTGCGCTTCTGCGACTCGTTCAACATCCCGATCGTCACGCTGGTGGACGTGCCGGGCTTCCTGCCGGGCGTGTCGCAGGAGTACGGCGGGATCATCGCCCACGGCGCGAAGCTCGTGTACGCCTACGCCGCCGCCACGGTGCCGAAGATCACCGTCATCCTCCGCAAGTCCTTCGGAGGCGCGTACATCGCGATGGGGTCGAAGCACCTCGACGCGGACGTGAACTACGCGTGGCCGGGCGCGGCGATCGCCGTGATGGCCGGCACGCAGGCGGTGAACATTATCAACCGCCGCGAGATCTCGAACGCCGCGGACCCCGAGGACGAGCGCAAGCGCCTCATCGCGGACTACCAGAAGCGCCTCGAGCACCCATACATCGCCGCCGCGAAGGGCTACATCGACGACGTGATCGACCCGGTGGAGACG
>CAMDAY010000176.1 GCA_945888895.1 Dehalococcoides mccartyi
AATGTGCGGTCGGTGACCGCGCGCAGGGTCGCCTGGAGCCAGTCGCGGTCGGCGGGGGCGTCGGTGGTGATGAACGCGAACATGGTGCCCATGTCCGGGTGAATCATCCCGGAGCCCTTGGCGCAGCCGCCGACGGTGTACGTGCGCCCGGCCGCCTCGACGCGCACGGCTACGGACTTCTCGCGCGTGTCCGTGGTCATGATGGCGCGCGTGAAGAGGTAGCCCCCGTCGCGCGCTAGCGAGACCGCCTTGATGCCGCGCTCCATCTTCTCCATCGGCATCTGCCGCCCGATCACCCCGGTCGAGGCGACGAGGATCTCGTCTGCCGTCACGCCGAGGACCTCGGCGGCCAGCTCCGCCATGCGGGCGCAGTCGCGCGTGCCCTGGTCGCCGGTGACGGTGTTCGCGTTGCCGGAGTTCACGACGAGGCCGCGCATCGGCCGCCCGGGGGCGAGCACGCGGCGATCCCACGCGACCGGCTCGCCGACGACGACGTTGCGCGTGAACACGCCCGCGACCGTGCAGGACTCGGTCGCAGCGAGGATGCCGACGTCCATGCGCGGGTCGGCGCCGTAGGTCTTGATGTTCGCGTAGGTGCCGCCGGCGACGAAGCCGCCCGGCGTAGTGACCCCGCCCCCCTCGATCCATTCGATGGCGGCGGGCTGGGTGTCGGGAACGGTCATGGGATGACTCCGCTAGGCGTCGGAGAGACGAGGATGGGGTGCCGCCGACGGGCGGCGTCGACGCGCGCGTCGACGGAGTGCGTCGGCGGAGGTCGTACGGGTGCGGGCGGCGCGAGCGAGCGTCATACCGGAGCACTCCTCGAAGAACCTAAGTATAGCCGGACGGCTGCGTGACGGCATCCTGTGGGAGACTTCGGTCATGACTCAGGACATCACCCCTCTCGCCGTCACGATCCGACCGGCGACCGAGGCCGACCTGCCCGCGATCAACGCGATCTACAACCGCGAGATCCTCGAGGGCGTCGCCACGTGGGACACCGAGCCGTGGAGCGAGACGCAGCGCCTCGACTGGCTACAGGAGCACCGCCGCCCCGGCACGCTGGCGATCGTGGCCGACCTGCCCGAAGTGCCCGTGGCGGGGTTCGCCTACCTCTCGTATTACAAGACGCGCCTCGGCTACCGCTTTACCCGTGAGGACGTCCTGTACGTCCGTCCGGAGTTCCACCGCCGTGGCGTGGGCCGCTCGCTGCTCGCCGCGCTGCTCGACGAGGCGCGCCGCTTCGACATCCACGTGGTGCTCGCGCGCATCGAGGCGACGAACGAGGCGAGCATCGCGCTGCATCGCGCGCTGGGCTTCGAGATCGTGGGCGAGGAGCGCGAGGCCGGCCACAAGTTCGGCATGTGGCGCTCGCTGACCGTGATGCAGATCACGCTCGACGATCGCGGTCGAGGTTAGACGCCGACCTTCGGGCAGCGCTTCTCCAGCGGGCATTCGTCGCACTTCGGGCCGCGCGCATGGCACGTCCGACGACCGTGCTGGATCAGGTCGACGTGGAACGCGTACACCTCGTCTGGCTCGATCATGGCTTCGAGAACGGCGTGCGCCTTGTCGGCCGGCATCTTCGACGGCACCAGCCCGAGGCGCTTCGAGACGCGCTCGACATGCGTGTCGACGGGCAGTGCGGGCCGTTCGAGCGCGAACAGCAGCACGCACGCGGCCGTCTTCGGCCCGACGCCCGCGATCGATGTGAGCCACGCCTTGGCCTCCTCGAGCGGCAGTTCGCGCAGGAAGCCGAGATCCCAGTCCGGCACGCGGCTCTTCACCTCGGCGAGCAGTGCATGGAGGCGCTTCGATTTGGTCGGGGCGAGCCCACCCGCGCGGATCGCGTCCTCCACCTCAGGTACGGGAGCCTCGATGACCGCGTCCCACGTCGGGAAGCGCTCAATCAGACGGTGCATCGCCTGCCCGGAGTTGCGGTCGGAGGTGTGCTGCGACAGCAGAGTCAGCACCAGCTCGAACACCGGCGCGTTCGAGGCCTGCTGCGGCGCGCGCCCGTAGGCCTCGTCGAGGATCGCGATCAGCTCGGCGGGCGTCCACAGCCGCTCGCCGCGCTTCGCCGCTGCCGTCGGGGTCTTCGCGCGTGTCGCCATGCCTCGATGGTACCGGGCCCGCGAGGTGCGGGCGTGGGGCGGAGCAGACCCTCACCCCAACCCTCTCCCACTGCGTGGGCGAGGGGGCCAGAACTCAGAACCCTAGCCCACGCAGTGGGAGAGGGCAGGGTGAGGGCCTCCGCGATCGGGGGAGCCCGAGGGGCGCGGCCCCTCGGATCTCATCCCCTTCCCGCGCTCCGCGTGAAGCGCTGTTCTGCGAGGAGGGCAAAAGGGGGGCCGTGGATGGGTCGCCCCGCGCCCCACGCCCTGCAACCATGCCCGCAATCCCGCTTGCCAGCGGTGCGACGATGTTTCCCTGATCACCCGAAGGGAACCGTCATGACCCTCTCTCCCATCCCCGGACTCCGCCTGACCGGTCTCGCCTCGTGCGCCGGGTGCGCGGCGAAGATGGGCATCGGCACGCTGCACGATGTGCTGGCGCCGCTCAGGGGCATCTTCGACGAGAACGCGAACGAGAACCTGCTCGTCGGGCTGGATGGCGCGGACGACGCGGCGGTCTACCTCGTCGCGCCGGGCGTCGCGGTGATCCAGACGCTCGACTTCTTCCCGCCGGTCGTCGACGACGCGTACACGTACGGCGCGATCGCCGCGGCGAACGCAATGTCCGACGTGTATGCCATGGGCGGTGAGGTGAAGCTCGCGCTGAACATCACCGCGTGGCCCGAGGACCTCGACCCCGCGATCCTGGGCGAGGTGCTGCGCGGAGGCGCGGCGAAGGTCGCCGAGGCAGGCGGCGTGATCGCCGGCGGCCACACGATCTTCGACGTCGAGCCGAAGTACGGGCTGTCGGTCACGGGGATCATCGACCCCGCGCACATCATGCAGAAGAGCGGCGCGCTGCCCGGCGACGTGCTGCTGCTGACGAAGCGCATCGGCACCGGCGTGCTGCTCACCGCGCAGAAGGAATCGCGCGCGGGCTGCGAGACCGGCTACAACGCCGCGATCGAGAGCATGCTTCAGTTGAACCGTCGAGGCTCGGAGCTTGCGCGCGAGCACGGCGCGCACGCGATGACGGACATCACCGGTTACGCGCTGATGGGCCATTCGTCCGAGGTCGCCATCCGCAGCGGCGTCCGCCTCGTGATCGACGCTGCGTCCGTGCCGCTGCTCCCGGACGCCCAGCGCTTCGCCGCCGAGGGCGCGACAACCGGTGGCGGCGGGCGTAACAAGGCGCAGCTCGCGGAGCGCGTGCAGATCAGCGGCGACCTCGACCCCTCGCTCGTGGAGATGCTGTTCGACCCGCAGACCTCGGGCCCGCTGTTCATCGCCGTGCCGGCCGACCGCGCCGAGGCGCTCCGTTCCGCGATCGCGCGCGAGATGGGCGGTTGCTGGGCGATCGGTCACGCCGAGGCCGGCGAGCCGATGGTCGTCGTGCGGTAGGGCTAACCCAGCGGCGCGCGGTGCGCCCCGGCGCGCTCGATGTTCGACGCGACGATCGAGGGATCGCCGCCCGGCCCCCCGAACGCGATGCGGTGCCGCTGGAGGAATCCCGCTGCCTGTCCGATCGCGGGCTCGGTGAGCATCGTGCCGCGGTCGGTGCCGCGCACGTGCCCGGCCAGCGGTGTGGGCTCCTCGATCGGGTCGAAGCCATCATCCGGCGCGATCACCAGCGTCGGCACGGACAGGTGCCCGGTGTGGCGCACAACGAACGCGCGCGCATCCTCGTCGGCGTCGATGTCGAAGAGCACGTATGCGAGCGGATGCTCACGCACCCAGCGGTCCCAGCGCATCATGTCGGGGCAGAACCCGGATCGGCCGTAGACCACCAGACGTGCCATCGAGATCCTCGCTCCGAGGTTGCGCGAGCGCGCTAGTTGCGGCGGCTCCAGAGCGTCTCGAAGCCCTCGCCGCCGCGCACGGCGGCCAGCAGGTCGACGCGCTCACGTCCCCGCAGGTCGGTCACGATGTCCGCGATCTGCTCGCGCACGTTCACGTGCTGTTCGGTCTCGATCCGTGCCGCCGCGCCGGACAGCAGGGGTGAGGCGGCGAGGTAGGTGACGGAGTGCGGCCACACGAAGAAGAGGAACTCTTCCGGCGTGCGCAGGCCGGGACGCCTTGCGCTCAACCAGATCTCGCGTTCGTCGACGCCCGCGAGCGGCTCGACGATCTCGACGATCGGGGGCGTGTGACCTCGAGGATCGTCGCGCAGGTCAATGAGCAGGCGATCGGGCGTGAAGTCGAAGCCGAGGACGATCACGTCCGCGCCCCGCACGGCCTCCTCGATCATCTCGGGATCGAGGTCAGGGCCGTTATCGCCGAACATGCCCACGTCAGCCACGCGCTGCTCCGTTGAATCGCCGCATCTACTGAAAGAAAGAGGCGGGGTCTTGCGACCCCGCC
>CAMDAY010000177.1 GCA_945888895.1 Dehalococcoides mccartyi
GCTTCGGTACACCGTGAACCAGGGCAAGATGGAAGCGCTGAAGTCGCGCTTCGGCAACATCACCATGAAGTACTTCGAGCGGCACGGCATCCGGCCGGTCGGCTTCTTCACGAACGCCGTCGGCGGGCCGAGCAACGAGTTCACGTACATCCTGCAGTGGGACGACATGGCCCACCGCGAGCGTGCCTGGACCGCCTTCAGCACCGACCCCGAATGGATCGCCGATCGCGTGGCGACCGAGGCGGACGGGGCGTTGGTCTATCACTACGAGAACCGCTTCCTCACCCCGACGGAGTACTCGCCGCTCCACTAGCGGCGCAGATCCTTCGACGGTACGTGCGAGTCGTTGACGTTTCTGTCATGCCTCGTGGCCTACCGTGGGGCAGGACGCGGGGCGGACACCTCGGCGGAAGTCGGGACGACAGGAGCATTGGCCATGGGAATCCTCACGTGGATTGTGGTCGGCCTGGTGGCCGGCTTCCTCGCGAAGCTCCTGATGCAGGGAGGCCCGGGCGGCGTCGGACCGGTCGGCCTGATCTGGACCGTCGTCCTCGGCATCGTGGGCGCACTCATCGGTGGTTGGATCGGCACGCAGCTCGGCTACGGCGGGGTTGCGGGGTTCGACCTGCGGAGCGTCCTGGTCGCCACGCTCGGAGCGATCATCGTGATCGCCATCTCGCGCGCCGTCGGGCCGAGGTAGCCTCGCGCGGGCCAGCGCCCGATCGCCGCTACGTCCTGGGCGGCTACCCCCGGGGGAGCTAGAAGCGGTTCGGAATCGGCCGCACCGGACCGGTGAACTGCTCCTTGTGTGGCGGGTGCTTGAGCTTGGGTAGGTCGATCGGCTCGGCGGGCACTTTGTGATCACCCACCTGATCGAGCAGGTGGCGGATCAGGTTCAGCCGCCCACGGCGCTGGTCGTTGAAGTCGACGACCACCCACGGCGCGTACTCCCGGTGCGTTGCCGCGAACATGGCGTCGCGCGCCTGCCCGTACTCCTGATACGCCTCGCGCGCCTTCAGGTCGATCGGCGAGAGCTTCCAGCGCTTCTCGGGATCCGCGGCGCGCTCGGCAAAGCGGGCTTCCTGCTGCTCCTGGTCGACCGCGAGCCAGTACTTGAGCAACAGGACTCCGTCGTCCACGAGCATCCGCTCGAAGTGTGGCGTCTGATCGAGGAAGCGCTGGTACTCGGCGTCCGTGCAGAAGCCCATGATCTTCTCCACGCCGGCGCGGTTGTACCAGCTGCGGTCGAACATCACGATCTCGCCGGCTGCCGGGAGGTGCGCCAGGTACCGCTGGAAGTACCACTCTGTCCGCTCGCGATCGGTCGGCATCGGCAGGGCTACCACGTGGACCCGCCGCGGGTTGAGGCGTTCCGCGATCGCGTGGATCACGCCGCCCTTGCCGGCCGCGTCGCGCCCCTCGAACAGCACCACGATTCGCTGTCCCGTTACTTGCGCCCACCGCTCGACATTACTCAGCTCGAGCTCCATCGGCTTGAGCAGATTCACGTACTCGTCTTTGCCCATTTCCTTCATTGGAGGCCTCCCGCGGGTCTGCCCCGTCGATCGTTCGTTGCCCGCTACCCCGCGTCGGACTCGGACTGCCCGTCTGGTGGTCGAGGTGACGTCGCAGTCGGAGGCTGCGGACGAAGGTCCTCGCGAAGTCGCTCGTCGAGCCGGTGCTGCATGCCCCGGCGCTCGCGCCACGCGCTCAGGCGACCAGGCAGCGTCACCACGAACGTCAGGAGCGCCCCGAGGAGCAGCGCCACGCCAAGGGCGAGCACCAGCGGTACCGCTGACGATTCCCAGTTGAAGAAATGCAGGCTGACCGGCTGTGCGTTCTGCGCGCCGAACAGCACCAGCAGCACGGCGATGAACAACGCTGCAATCAAGGCCACGATGGTCATGAACCCTCGTTTCGCGCGTCTTCGGCGGCCCACATCACGTGACATCCAAGCGGTCGGGACCGGATCGGGAAGCCCTGACTGTCCCGGATTCGTATCTGGCGAATGGTGCCCCCGGGTCGACTCGAACGACCGACAAGCGGATTAGAAGGCCGCTGCTCTATCCCCTGAGCTACGAGGGCGCATGTGGAGTGTAACGGCGCGGGTGGCGCGGCCGCGCGGGCTTAGGGGCGTTGGGACATGGTCACGGTGATGCCGGCGCGGGGGTCGCTGCCCTGCGCGCCGTCGCGGGCGGCGAGGGTGATGGGCAGGTCGTTCACGGCGTTGAGCGGGGTCGGGATGGTGCTCGTCACCCGTCCCGTCGGCAGGTCGCACGCGATCGTGACGTCGAGGCTGACGGCACCCCAGGCGAGCTTCAGGTCGAAGGTGTCCCCACGCAGTGTCCCGGTGATCGTCACCATGGTCGCGGCCGGGGGCACCGCCGCGCTGTTGCACGGCGGTGGCGGCTGCATCTCGCCGGCCACCTGGGTGCGGACGGGAGTGCTCGACACGGCGCCCTGCGCGGAGACGATGAGCGGTACGCGGGCGTTCATCTCGAGCTTGCCGCCGATTCCGGGGACGGCGCTGGGGGCGACGAGGTGGACGGCGGCGATCCAGCCGCAGCCGGGGTCGTTCATCCAGCCGTCCTTGAGCGTGTCGATGCCGCTCCACTTCGCGAGGTTGTCGATGATCGGGCCGGTGTAGCCGGTCGCCTCGCCGCGTCCGAAGGCGCGCGCGATCGCCTGCGCCGGGCGTCGCATGGTCGCCTTCGTCGCGGTGTCGATGGCGTCCGTGTCGGTGCCCACACCCTGCAGTCGTCCGAGCGCGTCGAGCACGGCGCTGACCTGGTCCTTCGTCGGCTCGCAGGGGGCGACCGTCTTGAGTGCGGTGGCGAGGTCGGTCTGCGCCTTCGCGTTGACGCGGCGGGTCTCCCCGTCGATGTGCTCGTCCGATCCGGGCGTGGGAGCGTTGGCCGTCCCGCCGAGGTACACGGCTCCGGCGACAGCGAGCGCGGCGGCGGCGGTGAGCGCGATGAGGGCGGAGGCGCGGCCGGACATCGGTGTCCTCTCGGAGTGATCGGCCGTGCGAATTCTAGTCTCGCGTGCGCTCATCGCGCGCGTCGGGTGGGAGCGCTTGCCTCGGGGCGTGCGTAGACTCGAAGCGATGGACCTCCTCGCGCTCGTCGCGGCCGCTGACCGCATCGGGATCGTCGCCTTCGCGTTGAGCGGGGTGGCGGTGGGGATGCGCGCGCGGATGGACCTGTTCGGACTGGCCGCGCTGGGCCTCGTCACGGCGATCGGCGGGGGCGTGATGCGCGACGTGGTGATCGGCGATGTGCCACGCGCGTTCGTGACGACTGACTACCTGCTGTTCGCGATCGGTGCCACCGTCGTCGGCATCCTCGCGGGGTCGAGGGGCTGGGAGTCGCCCGAGGCGATCCATCGCGCCGCGGATGCGGTCGGGACGGGGGCCTTCGGCGCCACGGGCGCGCTGCTGGCGGCGCAGGCCGGGCTGGGCTGGCCGGCCGCCGTGCTCCTCGGCATCCTCACCGCCACCGGCGGCGGCGTGATCCGCGACCTGCTGTCCGACCAGGTGCCGCGCGTGCTCCACAGCGAGATGAACGCGACGGCCGCGGCCTGCGGTGGCGCACTGACCTTCATCCTCCGAGGTGACCCGACGCTGGCCGCTGTACTCGGTGGGGCGGTGGGCGCGATCATCAGCGGTCTTGGTCACAGCGGCCTGCTGCGCCTGCCGAAGCCCGGCGTTCAGCGCGACGCCGATACGCCCGAGTAGCCCGCACGCCCGGCGTGGTGCAAAGCGAAGGGGGCGCCATCCGGCGCCCCCTTCGTGTGTGTCGTTGCGACGAACGCTACGAGCGGCGGCGAGCCGTCCGGAGCGCGATGCCACCCGCGACGCCGAGGCCGAGGACGGCCAGCGCGTACGGGAGCACGGCGTTGACGCCCGACTGCTGGGCGGGGATGCCCGTGCCGGTGTTCGCCGGGCGCGGGATCACGGTTCCCGGCGGGACGGCGGCGCCAGCACCTGCGGCACCCGCGGGCGGTGCAGCCTGTGCGGGGCCCGTGGGCGCGGTGGTCGTACCCGGGGTGGTGGCCGTCGGCGGGGCGGGCGGCGTCACGCCGGGCGTGCGTACCGCGTAGGCCCAGAGCGAGAAGTGCGGCACCTCGAAGGTGACGGAGGTGGCAGTCTTCGAGACCTGCTTCACCGGGGTCCAGACCTTCGTGGTCTTGTTGTAGCCGATCATCAGCAGGTTGGCGAAGTCCCCGCCGGCCGCCGCGAGGTCCTGCGGCGTGAAGCTCCAGGTCATCTGAATCGGCTTGTTGAGCTGATCCCGGTCTACGTGCACTGCCACGCC
>CAMDAY010000178.1 GCA_945888895.1 Dehalococcoides mccartyi
GCACCGGCCGCAGCCACGGGAAGCTCGAGAGCGGCCAGCCGTCCTACCACGAGCGCCTGCTGGGCGTGCCGTACCGCATCTCCGGCCCCGCGTTCTTCCAAGTGAACACCCGGCAGGCCGAGCGCCTCGTCACCCTCGTGCTCGACCACGTGCGCGAGGTGTCGCCGGGCGTGGTGATCGACGCGTACGCGGGCGTCGGCACCTTCGCCGCGCAACTCGCCGCCGAGGTCGATCACGTCGTGACGATCGAGGAGTCCGCCGCCGCCGGCGCGGACGCGCTGGAGAACCTCGGTGAGTTCACCAACGTGACGCGCGTCGTCGGCAAGGTGGAGGAGACGCTGCCGGGCATGACGCCCGCGCCGGACGTCGTGGTGATCGACCCGCCGCGCGCCGGCATCTACGCCAGCGTCGTGCAGGCGATCCTCGACTCCGCGGCGAAGCGCGTGGTGTACGTGTCGTGCGACCCCGGCACGCTCGCGCGCGACCTGCGGCTGTTCGTCGATGGCGGCTTCACCATCGGCAGCATCCAGCCCGTCGACATGTTCCCGCACACGCAGCACATCGAGTGCGTCACGGTGCTCGACCGCGCCTAGCACCGCACGATGAACGCGCCCGACCGGCCGACTCGAACGATCGTCCTCGCATCCGGATCACCTCGACGCCGCGAACTGCTCGCTGCGCTCGGCGTGGCGTTCGAGGTCGACCCCGCCGACGTCGATGAGACGACCGCCGAGCAGGATCCCGTCCGCGTCGCCGAGGATCTCGCGCTGCTCAAGGCGCGCACGGTCGCGTCGAGGCGTCCCGGCGCGCTGGTGATCGGCAGCGACACCGTCGTCGCCCTCGACGGTCGCCTGCTCGGCAAGCCCGCCGACGCCGACGAGGCGCGCACCATGCTCCGCTCGCTGCGCGGCCGCGCGCACGAGGTGGTGACGGGCGTGGCGGTCATCCTCGAGGGTGCGGAGCGCGTCGCGCACTCGGCGACGGCAGTCACGATGCGCGACTACGCCGACGCGGAGATCGAGGCGTTTATCGCCACGGGCTCACCGTTGGACAAGGCGGGGGGCTACGCGAGCCAGGACCCCGTCTTCGCACCGACCGCGAGCATCGAAGGCTGCACGTGCGGTGTCGTGGGCCTGCCGCTGTGGACACTCCGCGCGCTGCTGCGCGACGCGGGCCTCGATGTCGCGGAGCCGAGCCTCGCGCGCTGCGCGGGCTGTCTGGAACGACGCTAGGCGTCGTCCTCGTCGCCGGGCGTCGAGACGGGCGCGGGCATCACGCAGTCCGGATCGTCGATGGCGCACACGAGGCCAGTCGCATCCTCGACGCCGAGGTCGAGCGTCTGCAGCCCAGCCCCTGAGGGAGTGAGCACAGACTGCGGGCGCAGCGGCGTCACGACCGGCTGGTCGTCGCGCTCATCCGGTCGAGGTGCGTCGGTCATTCGCGTGCTCCGCTCCACCTCTAGGATACCGCGCCGCGATCCTTGGTCTCCGGCCACAGAACGGGCCACCTTGCGGTGGCCCCGTTCGTTCGTGCCTCGCGTCGTCCTCGACTAGATCGGGGAGTCGAGGCTCGACTCGCCCATCAGGTAGGTGTCGATGCCCTTCGCGGCGGCGCGGCCCTCGGCAATCGCCCACACGATGAGCGACTGGCCGCGCGTCATGTCGCCAGCGGTGAAGACGCCGGGGACGCTGGTCATCTTGGACTCGTCGGCCCAGACGTTGCCGCGCTCCGTGAGTTGCACGCCGAGTTGCTCGACCATGCCGGGCGTCTCCGGGCCGAGGAAGCCCATCGCCAGCAGGAGCAGGTCGCACTCGACCTCGAACTCCGAGCCGGGCACTTCCTGCATGACCTGACGGCCGCCCTCGTTCACAAACTCGATGCGCACGGCATGCAGCTTCTTGAGTACGCCGTTCTCGCCGGAGAGCGACTTCGTCAGGATGCTGTAGTCGCGCTCGCCGCCTTCCTCGTGCGCCGAGGAGACGCGGTAGACGTTCGGGTACGTCGGCCACGGCTGGTTCGCAGGACGCGACTCGGCCGGGCGCGGCAGCAGCTCGTACTGGAGCACTTCGGTCGCGCCCTGCCGGATCGCGGTGCCGAGGCAGTCCGCACCCGTGTCGCCGCCGCCGAGGATCACGACCTTCTTGCCCTTCGCCGAGATGAACGAGTCGTCCGCAATCTCGTCGCCCGCGTTCCGCTTGTTCTGCAGGGGCAGGTACTCCATCGCGTAGTGGACGCCCTGCAGTTCGCGGCCGGGAACATCGAGATCACGCGGCTTGGTCGCGCCGCCGGCGAGGCAGATCGCCTCGTAGTCCGCGAGGAGCTGCTTCGCGTCGACGTCGACGCCGATGTTCGTGGACGGCTTGAAGGTGACGCCCTCGGCGACCATCTGCTCCATGCGGCGGTCGACGAACTGTTTCTCCATCTTGAAATCGGGGATGCCATACCGCAGCAGCCCGCCGATGCGGTCCGCGCGCTCGTAGACCGTGACCTCGTGCCCCGCGCGCGCGAGCTGCTGCGCGGCGGCGAGGCCCGCGGGCCCCGACCCGATCACGGCAACGCGCTTGCCCGTCTTCACCTCAGCAGGCTCGGGGTGAATCCAGCCCTCGCGGTAGGCGTGCTCGATGATCGTGAGCTCGACCTGCTTGATCGTCACCGGGTCCTTGTTGATGCCGAGAACGCACGAGGTTTCGCAGGGGGCGGGGCAGAGGCGCCCCGTGAACTCCGGGAAGTTGTTCGTGGCGTGGAGACGGCGGATCGCCTCCTCCCACTGGTTCCGGTAGACGAGGTCGTTCCAGTCCGGGATGACGTTGCCGACCGGACAGCCCTGGTGGCAGAACGGGATGCCGCAGTCCATGCAGCGCGCCGCCTGCTGATTGAGCGCGACCGTGGGGAAGTCCTCGTACACCTCGAGCCAGTCGTGGACGCGCTCACCGACCGGGCGGCGGGTGGGCGTCTCACGCCCGAACTCGAGGAAGCCCGTGGGCTTAGCCATTCACTACCACCGGCTTCTCTGCCTCCGCCGCCAGGGCCTGCGCCTGCTCCATGAGCACGCGCTTGAAGTCCCTCGGCATCACCTTCTTGAATTGTGTCGCCGCCGCGGGCCAGTCCCGCAGCAATCCCTCCGCCACCGTGCTGCCGGTGTAACCGACGTGCCGTTCGAGGAGTCCCTTGACCAGGTCGAGGTCCTCGGCCTCCTCGAGCGGTTCGAGGTCAACCATGTCCTTGTTGCAGCGTGTTGCGAAGTCTTCGCCGTCGTCGAGGACGTATGCGATGCCGCCGCTCATGCCCGCGCCGAAGTTGCGGCCCGTCGGGCCGATGATCACGACGCGGCCGCCGGTCATGTACTCGCAGGCGTGATCACCCGTGCCCTCGACGACCGCGAGCGCGCCGGAGTTGCGGACGCAGAAGCGCTCGCCGGCCATGCCACGGAAGAACGCCGAGCCGGCGGTCGCGCCGTAGAGGGCGACGTTGCCGACGACGATCTGCTCTTCTGGGACGAACGAGGACACTTTCGGCGGGAAGACGATGAGCTTGCCACCCGACAGTCCCTTGCCGGGGTAGTCGTTCGTGTCGCCCTCGATCCGCATCGTGATCCCCGAGGGCAGGAACGCGCCCCACGAGTTGCCGGCGGAACCGGTGAAGCGAATGTCGATCGTGTCGTCCGGGAGCCCGGTGTTGGCGTACTTCCTCGTCACCTCGCTGCCGAGGATCGTGCCGACGGTGCGGTTCACGTTGCGGATCGGCATCTCGATCACGACCGGCTCACCACGCTCCAGCGCCGGGGCCGCGAGCGGCAGCAGCTGCTGGTCGAGCGCGTGCTCCAGGCCGTGGTCCTGGAAGCGCACCTGCCGCACCGGCACGTCCTCGCCGACCTCGGGGCGATAGAGGATCGCCGAGAAGTCGAGGCCCTGCGCCTTCCAGTGGTCAACGGCGTCCTTCGTGTCGAGGAGGTCGGCGCGGCCGATCATGTCCTCGAACTTGCGGAAGCCGAGTTGCGCCATGTACTCGCGGATCTCTTCCGCGATGAAGTGGAAGAAGTTGACGACGTGCTCCGCCTTGCCGGTGAACTGCTCGCGCAGCTTCGGGTTCTGCGTCGCGATGCCGACCGGGCAGGTGTCGAGGTGGCACACGCGCATCATCACGCAGCCCATGACCACCAGCGGCGCGGTCGCGAACCCGAACTCTTCGGCCCCGAGCAGCGCGCCGATGATCACGTCGCGGCCGGTCTTCAGCTGACCGTCCACCTCGACCACGATGCGGTCGCGCAGACCGTTGAGCACC
>CAMDAY010000179.1 GCA_945888895.1 Dehalococcoides mccartyi
GTTGGCGCTGCGCTGTCTGAAGCAGTTCCAGGACACGGTCTCAGCCGGTCGCCCGACGTGCCCGCTCTGCCACGAGGCCCTCGAGTACCCCGGCCAGCCGCACTTCTGCCCGCGCTCGAACGGCCACAACTTCGAGATCCCGCTCCCCCCGCGCGAAGTCGAGTAACGCGAGGCACGCCGCTGCCGGCCGTCCAAGCACCTCGACGCCATTCGTGATGTCGAGGTTGCTCTCGGAGGAGCCTCGCGCACATCGGTGCTCCCGGAAGCGAGATGGGGGCTTGCGCCCCCATCTCGGTCAGTCTCGCCGGGGCGCAGCCGCTACGCGTCGTGCGCGCGGACGAGGAGGACGGACGCGCGTCCGGCGTTGCGGACCACGTGGTCCGCGACCGAGCCCATGATCACGCGGCCGATGCCGCTGCGGCCGTGGGTCGCGATGACCACCACGTCGGCCTTCGTCTCGTCGGCGGCCTTCACGATCTCGTCGCCGGCGTAGCCTTCGCGGATCATCGTCGAGACGTTCGTGACGCCCTGCGTCGTCATCATCCCCTTCACCGTGTCGAGGTTGGCCTGGGCCTCTTCGCGCTCAGCGGCGACGGCATCGCGCGCGATGTCGGCGTTGATCTGCCCGACCGCCATCGGTTCGATGGCCGAACCGGCGGTCTGGATCATGATCTGCGCCTCGGAGTCGATGACCTGAACGAGGACGACCTCGGCGCCGGTCTGCTTGGCGAGGGTCACGGCGTGGGGGATCGCCTCGTGCGATACCTCGGAGCCATCGAGCGTGAGAATGATCTTGCTGTACATGGCCGAGGCCTCTCATCCGATGTCGCGAACATGATCGCGGCCTGTGGCGCAATCATAGGCAGCGGTATGTGCGTGCGCCACACACCCCGCGTCGCCCGCCATACGGCTCCCTGTTACGATTTCGCCCGCGCGGGCGTACCGCGCTGGCTGCGACGACCTCGTCGTGCCGCGGAGTGTGAGGAACGCCCGATGACCACCGACCCCCGTCAGCACAGCCGCGTCCTGGTGGACGGCGCCGACCGCGCCGCCGCGCGCTCGTATTTCTACTCCGCCGGGTTCACGCCGGACGACCTGAAGAAGCCGCTGGTCATGGTCGCCCACGAGTGGATCGGCACCATGCCCTGCAACCTGAGCCAGCGGATGCTCGCCCAGCAGGTCATGGCCGGCATCCGCGAGGCGGGCGGGACGCCGATGGAGGTGAACACGATCTCGATCTCTGACGGCATCACCATGGGCACGCAGGGCATGAAGGCATCCCTCATCTCCCGCGAGGTCATCGCCGACTCGATCGAGCTCACCGGCATGGCGTACGCCTTCGATGCCTGCGTGATCATCGTCGGGTGTGACAAGACGATCCCGGCGGGCGCGATGGCGCTCGCGCGGCTCAACCTCCCCGGCCTCGTGCTCTACTCCGGCTCGATCGACCCCGGCCGCTGGGAGGGCCACGACGTCACGATCCAGGATGTGTTCGAGGGCATCGGCCAGCACGCCGCGGGCAACATGAGCGACGAGCGCCTCGCCGCCCTCGAGCAGGCCGCCTGCCCCGGTGCGGGCGCGTGCGGCGCGCAGTACACGGCCAACACCATGGCGACGGTCATGGAGTTCATGGGCCTCTCGCCCATGCGCAGCGGCACCGTCGGCGCCACCGACCCCCGCAAGAACGAGGTCGGCCGCGACACCGGCCGCATCGTCATGGACATGCTCAACCGAGGTGAGACGGGCCGCTCCCTGATCACGCGGGAGTCGCTGGAGAACGGCATCATGTGCGCCGCCTCCACGGGCGGCTCCACCAACGTCGTGCTGCACCTCCTCGCGATCGCGTCCGAGGCGGGCATCGAGCTGAACATCGACGACTTCGACACGATCAGCGAGCGCACGCCGCTGATCGGCGACCTCCGTCCCGGCGGTCGCTACGTCGCCCTCGACTGGGACCGCGCCGGCGGCACGCCGCTGCTCGCGAAGCGCCTGCTGGACGCGGAGCTGTTGCACGGCAACGTGCGCACTGTCACTGGCAAGACGATCGCCGAGGAGGCTCGCGACGCGGTGGAGACCCCCGGTCAGGACGTGATCCTGCCGATCGACCAGGCGATCAAGCCCACGGGCGGCCTCGTCATCCTGCGCGGCTCGCTGGCGCCCGAGGGCTGCGTGATCAAGGTGACCGGCCACGAGCGACCGACGCACACCGGCCCGGCCCGCGTCTTCGAGTCCGAGGAGGACGCGATGCACGCCGTGCTGGAGCGCCGCATCGTCGCGGGCGACGTGGTCATCATCCGCAACGAGGGCCCGAAGGGCGGCCCCGGCATGCGCGAGATGCTCGGCGTCACCGCCGCGATCGTCGGCGCGGGCCTCGGCGAGACGGTGGCGCTCCTGACGGACGGCCGGTTCTCCGGCGCGACTCGAGGCTTCATGATCGGCCACGTCGCCCCGGAGGCCGCCGTCGGCGGCCCGATCGGCCTCGTGCAGGAGGGCGACACGATCATCCTCAGCGTCCCGGACCGTCGCATCGACCTCGACGTCCCCGCCGCCGAGCTCGAGCGTCGTCGTGCCGCGTACGTCCCGCGCCCCCCGCTCTACACGTCGGGCGTCTTCGCGAAGTACGCGAAGCTCGTCAGCGGCGCGGAGCGCGGCGCAGTGACGAGCTAGGCGCCGCGGCGCCCGAGGGAACGACGTTGCACACCAACTGCCGAGGCATGAGCTCGGTTGGTGTGTCTGCGGGGGGCGGCCTACCCCCTGCCCCCTCCCGGCGCGGCAGGGGGTGGGAAAGAGAACCAGGTGTGAGGGGCTGCGCCCCTCACACTCCCGCCGGACTCTGTCAGGCTGCGCGCTGTGGCTCGGAGGGGCACCCGCTCGGAGCGGAGCGGCCCACCCTCCGAGGCGCCAGTGCCGTTGGTGTGTCTGCGTGGGGCGGCCCATCCCCCTGCCCCCTTCCCTTCGCGGGAAGGGGGATGACTGACGAGGGCTCCGCCCTCGTGCTCCCCCGAGACGAGGACGCCCCGCGCCTCGATGCGAGGCGGTTCGCGGCCGCACGGACGATTCACAGGGGCATGGTGCACTGCCGCTTCGGGGCAAGCCCTCATACCCCCGCGCGCGCGGCGAGGTCGCAAGGGATCGGTCGCTCCACGCTCCCAATCCGGGCCTACGTCACGCAGCCTGACAGACTCCGCCGGGAGTGTGAGGGGCGCAGCTCCTCACACTTGGTTCCTCTCCTTCTCACCCCTCCCGCGACCCGCGCGGAGCGCTGTTCTCCTCGAAAGGCACGAGGGGAAGGGGTGGGCCGCCCCACGCAGACACACCAACGCCCCTCCCCACCCCACCCAGCCGCCCCGTCCCGGTGCCGCCGATGATCCTCGTCGCGGGGGCGAGCGGGTTCGTGGGGAGCGCGCTGCTTCCCGCGCTCGTCGAGGCGCGTGACGGCGCTCCCCCGCGCGCCGTGCGCGCCCTCGTGCGGCGCGAGTTCGACGCCGTCCGGCTGCGCGCACAGGGCGTCGAGGCGGTGACGGGCGACCTCGTCGACGGACGGGGGCTGGACGGAGCGATGCGCGGCGTGAAGACGCTCGTCTACCTCGTCCACACGCTCGACCGCGGCGGCGACGTCGTCGCGAACGACCTGCTCGCCGTGCAGAATGCCCTGATCGCCGCTCGCGCCGCCGGGGTCCAGCGCGTCATCTACCTCGGCCACGTCGGCGCGGCGGAGGACGCGCCCGCGCAGCACCTCGTCGCGCGCTGGGCCACCGAGCTGGCCGTGCGCCAGTCGAGGCTCGCGTGGACCGTGCTGCGCGCCCCGCTGATCGTCGGCGCGGGCGGCACGGTGTTCGAGCTGATCCGCCGCACCGTCGCCCGTTCGCCCGTGGTCCCGCTGTTCCGCTGGCGTCGCACCGAGATCGAGCCCGTCGCGCTCGCGGACGTCATCGAGGCGCTCGTGACGACCATCGACGACCCGACGATCACCGACCGGTCGTACGACATCACCGGCCCGGAGCGCATGACGTGCGGCGACGCGGTGAAGGGCTGGGCGCGCGCCGCCGGCAAGCACCGCATCTTCGTTCCGCTGCCCGGCTGGGGCGAGCCGTTCGAGGAGCAACTGGCGTGGAGCCTCGTGCGCCTCCCCCGCCGCGAGACGCGCCTCCTGCTGGAGACGCTCCGCGCGCGCCAGGTCTGCGCCGACCCTTCGCGCCGCTTCCCCCTCGGACGCCGCCCCGTCACCTACGCCGAGGCCGTGCAGGCGGTGCTCAGGGGGTGAGGTGGAAT
>CAMDAY010000180.1 GCA_945888895.1 Dehalococcoides mccartyi
GAACTACCGCCTTCGCCAGTCGTGGCCGCTGATCTCCGGCGTCACCGCCGCCACGCTGATCCTCGTCCTGGCGCTCACCGACGCGATCCCGCGCGACCGCGGGATCACGTTCGTCGGCCTCGCGCTCATCGTTGGCCTCACGTCGCAGCTGGTGCTCGTCAACCGCGACGGGATCGTGCGGGAGCGTCGGCTGATCTCGATCACGACCGACCTGCGCGTCGTGACGGCGGAGCTCGAGCGCCTCGCGACGATCGACCCGCTGACCGGCCTGCGGAACCGCCGAGCGTTCTTCGCCGCGCTGAGCGCGGAGTTCCGCCGCGCGCAGCGCTACGGGCGCGACCTGTCGGTGGTGATGATCGACATCGACGACTTCAAGCGCGTGAACGACGAGGGCGGCCATGTCTTCGGCGACCACGTGCTGACCTCGACGGCGCACACGCTCGCGGAGCAGACGCGCGACTCGGATGTCGTCGCCCGCTACGGCGGCGAGGAGTTCGTGATCATGCTCCCCGAGACGAACGAGGATGGCGCGGCAGCCGTCGCCGAGAAGCTCCTCCGCGCGATCGAGGGCCTCGAATACCGCTCCGGCGAGTTCCCCGCGGTCGGGCACCCCGCGTACCGCGTTACGATCTCCGTCGGCATCGCCTCCGGCCCCGTCGAGGAGACGCAGAACGAGACGGAGCTCGTCCGCCGCGCCGACCGCGCCCTCTACGCCGCCAAGTACGCCGGCAAGAACCGCGTCCACCGCTGGACACCGACCGGGTCGGTCGAGGTCGCCCAAACCTCGGCGTAGCGCGCGCCTTCTCTAGTAGAACAGGCGTGCTGACCGCCGACTGATCGAGGTACACTGGGAAGGCAGCAGGAGCGCCTCGTGACCACGATCGACCAAGCGCCCGGACAGCCCACGCCTTCGGAGCGTCCGCCGCTCATCGCGAGGCCATTCGAGCTGGTGTCCGACTTCCAGATGACGGGCGACCAGCCGACGGCGGTCGCCGGCCTCGTCGAGGGGTTGCGACGCGGCGAGCGGGCGCAGACGCTCCTCGGCGCCACGGGCACGGGCAAGACCTTCGCGATGGCGAACATCATCCAGCAGTACCAGCGGCCGACGCTGGTGCTCGCGCCGAACCGCACGCTGGCGGCGCAGCTGGCGCAGGAGTTCCGCGAATTCTTCCCGCGCAACGAGGTCGAGTACTTCGTCTCCTACTACGACTACTACCAGCCCGAGGCGTACATCCCGCGCAGCGACACGTACATCGCCAAGGACGCGGACATCAACGAGGAGATCGACAAGCTCCGCCACGCCGCGACGAAGGCGCTCTTCGAGCGGCGTGACACGATCATCGTCGCGTCGATCTCGTGCATCTACGGCCTCGGCGAGCCGGGCGAGTACCAGTCGTTCGTGGCGTACCTGTTCAAGGGCCGGCACGTGAACCGCAACTCGCTGGTGCGACAGCTGGTCGCGATGCAGTACGGCCGCAACGACATGAACCTGATCCGTGGCACCTTCCGCGTGCGCGGCGATTCGATCACGATTCACCCGGCGTACGAGGACCTGGCGATCCGCGTCGACTTCTTCGGCGACGAGATCGAGCGCATCGCGACGCTCGACCCGCTGACCGGCGAGATCCTCGGCGAGACGGACCAGACGGCGATCTACCCGGCGAAGCACTTCGTGACGTCCGAGGACCACATGGAGCGCGCGATCGTCTCGATCCAGGACGAGCTGGACGCGCGTCTCGCCGAGTTCCGCAGCCAGGGCAAGATCCTCGAGGCTGCGCGTCTCGAGGAGCGCACGAAGTACGACCTCGAGACGCTGCGCGAGGTCGGGTACTGTTCCGGCATCGAGAACTATTCGAGGCACCTCGCCGGGCGCGCGCCCGGATCGACGCCGTGGACGCTCCTCGACTACTTCTCGGACGACTGGCTGCTCTTCGTCGACGAGTCGCACATCGCGATGCCGCAGGCGCGCGGCATGTTCGAGGGCGACAAGGCGCGCAAGACCACGCTGGTCGAGTACGGATTCCGCCTCCCGAGCGCGATGGACAATCGCCCGTTGCGCTTCGACGAGATCGAGAACCACATCAACCAGGTGATCTTCTTCTCGGCGACGCCCGGCCCGTACGAGCTCAACGTCTCGACGCAGATTGTGCAGCAGGTGATCCGCCCCACCGGCATCCTCGACCCCGAGGTCGAGGTGCGCCCGACGAAGGGCCAGATCGACGACCTGCTCGCCGAGATCCAGGAGCGCGTCAAGCGCAACGAGCGCACGCTGCTGACGACGCTGACCAAGAAGATGTCGGAAGACCTGAACGACTATCTGCAGGAGATGGGCGTGAAGTCCATGTACCTGCACTCCGAGATCGACACCCTGGAGCGCATCGACATCCTGCGCGACCTGCGGCTCGGCGTGTACGACGTGATCGTCGGCATCAACCTGCTGCGCGAGGGCCTCGACCTGCCGGAGGTTTCGCTCGTCTGCATCCTCGACGCCGACAAGGAGGGCTACCTCCGGTCGGGCGGGTCGCTAATCCAGACGATGGGCCGCGCCGCGCGGCACCCGCTGGGCCGCGTGATCATGTACGCCGACCGCATCACCGACTCGATGCGCTACGCGCTCGACGAGACGGAGCGCCGCCGCACGATCCAGCGCGCGTACAACGAGGAGCACGGCATCACCCCGCTCGGCATCCACAAGACGATCCGCGACATCGGCGACCGGCTGCGACAGGTGGCCGAGGAGCCGGCGACGTACACGACCGCCGCCGACCTCCCGAAGGACGAGCTCGTGCGGATGATCATGGAACTCGAGCGCCAGATGAAGACGGCGGCGAAGGAGCTCGACTTCGAGCGCGCCGCGCTGCTCCGCGACCAGGTCGTCGAGCTGCGGCGCGAGCAGCAGGGTGTCGAGGCGTCCCCAGCGCTGCAGTCGCTCTCCGCGCAGACCCGCCGCTCGGACAAGCGTGCCGCCCGAGGCGGTCGCACCCGCCGCGGTCACAACTAGGGTGCTGCCACGCCTCGTCCGATCGAGGATCGGCGCGGTAGCGGTGCTCGCGGGAGTGGTGCTCGCGAGCGCCGCTTGCGGCTACTTCGAGCCGCCCCCCGTCGTCGACTCGGTGAGCATCGAGCCTGTCGTGCTCGATTCGACCAGCCGGGCGACGGCCCGCGTCGTCGCGCATGACCCGCGTGGTGCCGAGTTGACCTACGTCTACCAGTGGACGCGCAACGGCAAGGACATCCCGGGCGCCTCGGACCCGACGCTCGAACTGCGCCAGGTGGGCCGCGGCGACCGAGGCGACGCGATCGCCGTCCGCGTCACCGCCGTCGCCGCGGAGCGCACGAGCCGCGCCGCCGTCTCCTCCGAGATCAGGGTGGGGCCGTCCGTGGTCATCGACATGCCCGAGTCACGTGACTCGTATCCCCTCGAAGGGGCCGACTCGCGCGCACTGTTCGCCTCGATCCGCCGCAACGGCCTCACCGATGGCGAGACGACGACTCCCGTCTCAGGGCTCACGGTGTTCGGTGCGCAGAAGCAGGACGTGCGCACGGTGCAGCTCGACGGCGCGTGCGCGCTAGACGTGATGAGTTTCGAGAACAACATCGTGGTGACGCTGCCCAAGCTCGCGCCTGCGGCGCGCTCCGCCGACCTCGATGCGAAGGTCACGCGTTTCACCGAGGCTGTCCGTATCCATGAGGAACGACATGTGCAGATCCGGCGTCAGCACCTAGGCGATCTCGCTCGCACGCTGAAGACGCTGCCGCCGGAGCCATCGTGCGAGACGCTCAAGCGCAGCATCAGCCGCGCGGTGCAGAGCATGATCGACACTGAGCGTCGCGCCCAGGACCGCTTCCACGAGGAGGACGCCGCGCGCATCAAGACCGCCTGCGCGACGCTGGACCAGCAGGTCAGTTCGCTCGCGTCGCTGCGGTCGTCACAGCCCGCCGGCTACAACGCGCTGGTCCCCACGCACAACGCCCTCGTCGACGACCGCAACTGGTGTCTTCAGACCTAGCCGGCCCGGCGGCGACGTGCGGTAGTTGTGCCTACTCCTCGTCGGCTTCGAACGGCTTCGGCGGGTCCTTGCGCGGCACGAAGGCGGCGGCGTGCGCCGCCAGGCTCGATTCCGCGGCGTCGATGCCGCCGACCGCGCCGTCCTCGTCGATGAGCACGTTGCGAGGCTTGCCGCCTGACTCGCCGGGGCCGACGACCCCGCGCTCCTCCAGCAGGTCCATCACGCGCGCGGCGCGCGGGTAG
>CAMDAY010000181.1 GCA_945888895.1 Dehalococcoides mccartyi
GGAGAACGTGTCGTGGTCGCGCAGCACGCGGAGGACATCGTCGTAGCGCGTCAGGATCCACGCCTGCAGCGCGTCACTCCGGTGCACCGGCTCCGCGGCCCGCAACCGGTCGAGCTGGAGATACGGATTCCTGCGGTAGGAGGGCACGAAGGGGTTGAAGATCGGTGAGGTATTCACCCATCCAGCCTATCCCGAGGCAAGAAGCCTCGCTCGCGGCGCGATTGATCGGTGGGAGCGATACCGCGGCGCTGTCCCAATGGTATCTTGGTATGTGACAGATCGCACAATCTCCGTCGGCGTCCGCCACATCCTCGATCTGTCGCCCGGAGGCCCCGTGAGCGCAGCGACCACACCGATGACCCACCGACGCCCACCCACCGGCCGCATCGGCCGCACGGTGCCGATCGCCGCCACGATCATTCGTCTCTGGCTGCTGTGGCGCTGGCTACGCATGAAGCGCCAGATCTTCGGCCACGAAGCCATGCGCGAGGCAACACACCAGTTCCACCGCGGCGCGGCGCTCGCCGTCGTGCGACGGGCGATCCGGCAGCAGGGCCTGATCATCAAGACCTGCCAGTTCCTCGGCAGCCGCGCCGACGTGCTTATGGACGAGTACGTGCGCACGCTGTCGCTCGTCCACGACCAGGTGCCGCCCCGCCCGTGGGCGGAGATGCGCCCGGTCATCGAGCGAGAGCTCGGCATGCCGTTGATGGAGGCCTACGCGGAGTTCGACGTGCGCCCGATCGCCGCGGCGTCGCTCGCGCAGGTGTACCGCGCGAGGATGCACGACGGCACGCTGGTGGCCGTGAAGGTGCAGTACCCGGGCATCGAGGACACCGTGCGCTGGGACCTCGACGTCATCGACATGCTCGCGCAGATCTGGGCGCGGCTGGAGACGGTGATCGACTTCCGGCCGATCGCGCAGGAGATGCGCCGCAACGCGCCGGAGGAGGTGGACTTCATCCATGAAGGCCGCGCCGCCGAGAACGTCGCGCGCCTGCTCGCCGACCGCGACGACGTCGTCGTGCCGAAGATCTACTGGGAGCGATCGTCGAGGCGCGTGCTGACGATGGACTTCATCGACGGCGTCAAGATCACCGATGTCGACCGGCTGAAGTCCCTCGGCGTGGATACCGCGCAGGTCGCGGCAACGCTCATCGACCTCTTCAACACGATGATCCTGAAGTACGGCGTCTTCCACGCCGACCCGCACCCCGGCAACCTCTTCGTGCTCCCCGGGGTGCCCGGTCAGCCCGCCAAGATCGCCCTGGTCGACTTCGGCCTGACGAAGATCATCCCGGAGGAGTTCCGCGCCCAGCTGATCGTGCTCACCAGCGCGATCGTGGCGCAACGCCCCGAGTTGGTCACCGACACGATGACCGACATGGGCTTCCGCACCCGCGACGAAGATCCCGAGACGTACAACGCCCTCGGCGAGGCATTCCTCGGCGACGTGCTTCGCTCGGGCAAGGCCTACGCCGACCAGGAGATGGTCGCCGAGGTGAACGAGCGTCTCGGTCGTGTCCTGCGCGGCAACCCGCTGGTGGATGTCCCCGGCGACGTGATCCTGATTGCCCGCGTGATGGGGCTGCTCTCGGGGCTCGGCAAGACACTGGACTCCCGGACCGACCTGTTGGCAGCGCTCATCCCCTACCTGGACCCGGATGCGGAGGCTGCCTCGTAGTCGAGATGGTCGAGACGGCTCCGAGGGCTTGTATCTCGATCACGGACGAGGCACGATAGTTGTCCGCGGGCGGGGGCCTCGGAGGCCGTCGCCATGTCCATTCCCGCTCTCACCGGGCGCATCGCGGCCCGAAGCGCCGGTCACGCCCAGAACGTCGTCCTCGGATGGGTCGCCGCACTCCTCGTCACGTTCGTGATCGCCGGGGTGCTGGGTGGCCGATACGACGCGGGAACGCACCTCACCAGCACCTCCGGATCTGAGCGCGCCCAGGAGGTCATCCGCGGCCTCGGCGGCTCTTCCCTCGACGACGCGGCTACATCCCCCGGGGGATCGCCGAACGCAGACTACGACGTCGCAACGATACTCAAGGTGCTGCCGGTCATCGCGATCGTGCTCGTCCTTGCCTCCGGGGCAATCGCCGGCCTGACGACGCTCGGCGTCGCGGCGGTCGCGACGGGCGTGACCCTCTGCCTGGTCACGCTGCTGTCGAACGCGTGGGCACTGCCCTCGTTCGGCACGAACCTCGTCGCCGCAGTCGCGTTCGCGAGCAGCGTCGCGATGTCGTCCCCGATCCTGGCGCGCTACCGCGCACGACGGCGACGCGAGCAGTTCGACGAGGACGCGCTCGCCGTCGCGGGTGAGACGGCCGGCCACGTCGTCCTGCTCTCAGGCGCCGCGACGATGATCGCGGTCCTCGGCCTCTTTCTTGTGCCGGCGACGATGTTCCGGTCGCTCGCGCTCGGCACCTCGACAGGCGTGCTCGTCGCCATCCTCGCCGCGCTCACGCTGCTCCCCGCGATCCTCGCGATGCTCGGCGACCGCGTCGAGGCGCTCGCCCTGCCGTTCGGACGCAGCGAGGCGGCGAACGGCCGCGGCTTCTGGGCCGTCACGACCCGCTTTGTGATGCGTCGGGGCCCGAAGCTTGCGATCCTCGTCGCGCTCCCCCTTCTCATCCTCGCGGCGGCCGGGTTGACGGCGCGCCCCGGCCTGTCCGGCGACGCGCCGGCCATCGGCGTGACACGGATCGTGGTGCTCGCAGAGAACGTGGGCGTCCCGGACGTAGCGCAGGCGATTGGCCGCCTCGAGATCGCGCTGGATGCGGATCAGGCCATCCGCCTCGTCGCCCCCGCCGTCACGAGCGCGAAGGCGGACGCCGCCGTGATCACCGTCGCGCTCCCGGCGGTGAGCGACGACGCCGCCGCGGCCATCAACCGGATGCGGATGCAGATCATCCCGGCGGCGTTCAAGGACAGCGAGGCAGAGGTGGTCGTCGACGGCTCGGCCGCAGGTGCGGCGGAGTTCGTTGCCGTTGTGCGCGCCGCGATGCCGTCAGTCCTCGCGTTCGAGGTGGGACTGACATTGCTCCTGCTGGTGATCGCGTTCCGCACGATGCTCCTGCCGCTGAAGTCCGTGGCGATCAGCCTGCTCTGCGTCGCCGCCGCCTACGGCGTCGTCACGGCGATCTTCCAGTACGGGTGGGGAGCCTCGGCGCTCGGTCTCTCGCATGCAGCGCACATCGAGGCTCCCGTGCCGCTCATGCTGCTCGCGATCGCGCTCGGCCATTCGACTTCCATGCACATCGTCATGCTGTTGCGCATCCACGACCGCTTCGAGGTCACCGGCAACCACGAGGACGCCGTCGCCGTGGGCCTGCGCGCGACCTCCAGCGTGATCACGGCGACCGCCGCGATCGCTGTCGTCGCCCTCGGTGGCTTCGCACTCGGCGACGCTGCGGTGATCCAGCAGCTTGGCGTCGGCGTGGCAGTGGCGATCGGCCTCGACGCCACGGTGGGGCGTGTGATCTTGCTGCCCTCGATGATGTCGCGCGGCGTGCGCCTGCGATGGGGTGTGCCGGGGTGGCTGCGTTGGGTACACGGGGTCGTGAGCATCTCGGATGGTCGCGGCCAGCGTGCGTGATACGCTCCGACCATGTCTTCTCAGACGCGCACGCCTTCGCCGCTGACGCTGCCCGTGCGCGCGGTGCTGCGCGGCCGCACCGCCCCCGCCCACACCTCCGTCCAGCATGCACTCGACCTCCTCGAGGCTCCCGCCGGCACGCTGCAGCGCCTCGCGCGCGATCTCGCCGAGGGGCTGTCGGGCGGTGTCGAGGATGTGCGGAGCGACCGTGGGTCGCGGCTGCTCTACGCAACCGACGCGTCGATCTACGAGATGGAGCCGGTCGCCGTCGTCTTCCCGCGCACCGTCGAGGACGTGCAGCACGTTGTGCGCGCCGCCTCTGCGCGCGGCGTCCCGGTGCTCACACGCGGCGCAGGCACGAGCCTCGCCGGACAGGCGGTGAACCACGCCATCGTCCTCGACTGCTCGCGCCACATGAACCGGATCCTCGACATCGACGACAAGGCGCGCATCGCGACCGTCGAGCCGGGCGCAATCCTCGACCACCTGTCGCGCGCCGCGCGGCCGCACGGACTGACGTACGGCATCGACCCCGCGACGAAGAACCGCGCGACGATCGGCGGCGGCATCGGCAACAACTCGTGCGGCGCACACTCGCTCCTGTACGGCAAGACGATCGACCAGCTCGTGAGCGTCG
>CAMDAY010000182.1 GCA_945888895.1 Dehalococcoides mccartyi
GTTGAACACGACCACCGAGCCGGGTGCGCAGCCACCGGCGCCGACCGTCGCCACGTACGTCGACGTCGTCGTGTTGTTCACCAGGATCGCGGCCAGCGCCACCGTCGGCGCAGTCGCACAGCCAGCGGAGCTCGCCACCGTCGGCGGGCCGGAGAGCGTCCCCGGCCCGGTCATCGCAACCGGCCACGGGTCACCCGCGTTCGCCTGGCTGGTGAGCGTCACGGTGTACGTGCAGTTGTACGTGTTCGGCGTGCCACTGGCGGTGCACGTCTTCAGCGCGCCCGAGCCACCGACGCCGGCCGAGGGCGTGTAGGTCACGCTGGCGCAGGCGGTGGTCGGGGGAACAGCAGCCACCATATAGAACGACTGGCAGAGTTGCCCGCTGGCAGTGACCGCAATGGTCTCCGCGAACTGCACGGACCACGTCACGCCCGGGCAGCCGCTGCTGCCGATGGTCGCGTGATAACTCGTCGTGCTGCTCAGGACGACTGGCGTCGGCGTCTGCGCACACCCGGGGTTGGACACCACCGTCGGCGTCAAGGTGAACGTGCCGGGGCCGGTCATCGGAGGACCGGGAGGCTCGTTGACGTGGATGATGTCACCAGGAATGGCGGGGAACGCCGGCACCACCGTGAACAGGCACGCGTAGACGTTCGGGGCGCTGGTCAGCGTGCAGCTCTTCGTAGCCGAGGGGATCGCCGGTGGGGGCGTCGGCGGCGTGTAAGTAACCGTGGCACAGCCGACGGTGAAGGGCGATCCAGCGTTGACCCAAACGCGCTGGCACACCTGCCCACTCGCAGTGACCGTGACCATCTCCGTGACCGTGATCGTCGCGGCACTGGTACAGCCACCCGCACCCACGACTACGTCGTAGTCGGCGGTTCCAGACTGCGGGCTGATGTAGGAACCACCGCTGACCGAGGCTGGGTTCGTGCAGCCTGGCGAGCTCGTGACCACGGACGCGCCACTGAACGTGCCCGGGCCCGGCGTGATCATCTGCACCAGCATCGGGCCGGGCGTCAGCGGCACAGCCGGCATAATCGTGAACGTGCAGATGTACGTGTTCGAGCCCGACAGCGCGCACGACTTCGCGGCGGACGCTGCGCTCGCCGGCGTCGCGGGGAAGAACGCCGCGACGCCCGCGAGAAGCAGCACGAGGGCCGGAAGCGCCAGCCGGAACTAGGTCTGCCGCTTGGTCAAGCGTGTCTCCTCGGGGCGTTCATGTGCGGGATGCGCCCGCAACGTACGCGATCGAGGGGCGTCACCCGCGCACGGACGGGCGAGCGCTACAGCAGACCTACCGCCCTGCCGTCCGGCGTGAGGTCGATGCCGAAGGCGTTCGGGTCGCTGGGGAGACCGGGGAGCGTCATGATCTCACCAGCGAGGCAGATGATCTGACGCGCGCCGGCAGCGATGCGGAACTCCATCACCGGGAAAGTGTGCCCTTCCGGCGCTCCGCGCAGCCGAGGGTTCGCCGAGATCGAGAGATGGGTCTTCGCCACGCAGATGGGGAAGTCCCAGCCGTTGTCCTCGAACCGCTTCGCGGTCGTGCGCGTCAGCGGGCCCCACGAGACGTCGCCTGCCATAAACAGGTGCTTCGCGGCCGTCTCCACCTTCGTGGTGATCGAGTCCTCGTCGCGGTACAGGAGCTGCACGTTCGCTGTGCCGCCCTCGACCGCCTGGACCACGGCATTCGCGAGGTCGCGCATGCCGTCGCCGCCCTCGGCGAAGCCCTTGGCCTCGACGGCCGCGAGCGCACCGGCCTCGAGGGCTGCGCGCTGGAGCTCGGCGATCTCGTCCGGGTGGTCGTCCGGGAAGCGGTTGATTGCGACGACGGCCGGCAGGCCGTAGCGGTTCACGATCTGGATCGCATGCCGCAGGTTCGCGCTGCCCTGGTGGACCGCCTCGACGTTCGCCGCCGCCATGTCCTTCATCTCGATGCCGCCGTGCCACTTCAGGCCGCGCACCGTCGCGACAATGACCGCCGCCGAGGGCTTCGCGCCGCCCTGGCGCACCTTGATGTCCATGAACTTCTGGAACCCGAGGTCGGCGCCGAAGCCCGCCTCGGTCACCACGTAGTCGCCGCTGGCCCGCGCGAGGCGGTCCGCGATGATCGAGGAGCACCCGTGCGCGATGTTCCCGAACGGTCCAGCATGCACGACGACCGGGTTGCCCTCCTGCGTCTGCACGATGTTCGGCTTCAGCGCATCCTTCAGGAGCACCATCATCGAGCCGACGGCCTTGATCTCGCCCGCCGTCACCGGCACGCGCTGGTCCGTCCAGCCAACGACGATGTCCGACAGGCGCTGCCGGAGATCCTCGTAGTCCTGAGCGAGGGCAACGATCGCCATGATCTCGGAGGCCGCGGAGATGTCGTAGCCGGTCTCACGCAGCGGGCCGTCCGCGGCACCGCCGACCCCGATGACCACGCGCCGCAGCGCGCGATCTTCGGCGTCGGTCACACGACGCCAGGTCACGTTCGCCGGGGAGAAGCCGCGCACCATGCCCTCGCGGACGGCGTTGTCCGCCATCGCGGCGAGGAAGTTGTGAGCGGACTCGATCGCGTGGAAGTCGCCGGTGAAGTGCAGGTTGATATCCACACCGGGCTCGGCCGTCGCGCGTCCGCCGCCGGTGCCGCCCCCCTTGCGTCCGAACAGTGGGCCGAGCGAGGGCTGCCGGATCGCGGCCACCGCGCGCTTGCCGACCTTGTTCAGCCCGTCCACCAGACCGAGCGTCGGCGGGGTCTTGCCCTCGCCTGCGGGGGTCGGCGTGATCGCCGTCACGACCACCAGATGACCCGGGTGCGAGGACTCCGGGAACAGCTCCAGCGGCACCTTCGCCTTGTCCCGGCCGTAGGGCTCCAGGCGGTCCCAGCTCAGGCCCATCGTGTTGGCGATCTCGGCGATTGGACGCATGTGGCAACTCCCCCTGCTCGCCCGGTGCGCGATGGCCGCGGGAGCATAGCAGACCGATTTACGTCTGTAATACACACCGGGATCAGCGATCCGGGACTCGCGCATCACAGAGGTCGTCCGTCAGCGATCAGCGGCTGATGGCCGCCCCGGCCACATCACTCCTCCTTGTCACGGTCATAAGGCACCCCAAACAGCGTCTTAATCCCGCCCTCCGACGATACGCGTGAACGCAACTGACGAAGGGATTGAACGCATGACCACCACCCCGCGCGGACGACGCAACTTCCTCCCGCTCCACTTCCTCGACTCCGCGGCCGGCCCCGAAGAGCGCGTCGATGGCGACGCGCTCGGCATCCCCGGCCGGTGCGTCTGGAAGTGCGGAGCAGCCTGCTACCACGACGCTCCGAACGAGGTCGCCGGGCGCACCTCGAACTCCTTCGCCAGCGTCCTCGCGCGGCGCGTGGGCCGACGCACGCTGCTGAAGGCCGCCGCCATCGCGGCCCCGTTTGTCGTCAGCGCCACGCCGGCCGGACGCGCGATCCTCGGCGACTCGCCCTTCAGCCCGCGCACGGCCGAGGCCGCCACCTCGGGCCGGAGCCTCGGCTTCGCCCCGATCAAACTGAACCTCGATGACAAAGTGACGGTGCCGACGGGCTACCGCACTCAGGTGCTGCTGCGCTACGGCGACCCGATCGCACCAGGCGGCACCCGCATGACGATGGACAACGTCTCGCCGGAGCTGGCGAAGCAGACCTTCGGCTACAACTGCGACCTCAACGTCTGGTTCCTGACGCAGATGCAGAACGAGCGCGACTTCCGCGGACTGCTCTTCGTGAACCACGAGTACTCCGAGGGCCAGCGGATGTTCAAGACGTACGACGAGAAGAACCCGACGAAGGCCCAGGTGGATGTCGAGCTGGCGACCCACGGCGGAACGGTCGTCGAGCTCGAGCGCGTGAACGGCGACTGGCGTGTCGTGATGGCCTCGCCGTACAACCGGCGGATCAACGGCCTCGACAGCATCGCGGAGATCACCGGCCCGCTGCGCGGCGACCCGCGCCTGCGCACCTCGGCGGACGCGACCGGCGGCGGTCGGGTCATCGGCATGCTCAACAACTGCGCCGGCGGCAAGACCCCGTGGGGCACCGTGCTCACCGGCGAGGAGAACTTCAACCAGTACTTCGCGAACAACGACAAGAACCCCGACGCGAAGCAGCTCGCCACGAACAAGCGATACGGCCTGCCGGGCGGCGCCTCGCAGCGGTCGTGGGAGAAGCACCACGAGCGCTTCGATATCTCGAAGGAGCCGAACGAGGCCAA
>CAMDAY010000183.1 GCA_945888895.1 Dehalococcoides mccartyi
GGCAACGACCTCTGGCACGAGATGCGCGAGTCGGGCGTGCTCGACAAGACCGCTCTTGTCTACGGCCAGATGAACGAGCCCCCCGGCGTGCGCCTCCGCATCGCCCTCACCGGCCTGACGATGGCCGAGTACTTCCGCGACGAGGAAGGCCGTGACGTCCTCCTCTTCGTCGACAACATCTACCGCTACACCCTCGCCGGCATGGAGGTGTCTGCCCTCCTGGGCCGCATGCCTTCCGCCGTTGGTTACCAGCCCACGCTGGCCACCGAGGTCGGTGCGCTCGAGGAGCGCATCACGTCCACGAACAAGGGTTCGATCACCTCGTTCCAGGCGATCTACGTCCCCGCCGACGACTACACCGACCCCGGTGTGGCCACGACGTTCGGTCACCTGGACGCCACGGTCACGCTGGACCGCACGCTGGTCGAGCAGGGCCTGTTCCCCGCCATCAACCCGCTGACCTCCAACAGCCGCATCTTGGACCCGCTGGTCGTCGGTCAGGAGCACTACGACACCGCCCGCGGCGTGGTCAGGACGCTCCAGCGCTACAAGGACCTCCAGGACATCATCGCCATCCTCGGCATCGAAGAGCTCTCGGACGAGGACAAGCGCATCGTCGCGCGCGCGCGCCGCATCCAGCGCTTCTTCTCGCAGCCGATGTTCGTGGCGGAGCAGTTCACCGGCACCCCGGGCCAGTACGTCCCGATCGCTGAGACCATCCGCGGCTTCAAGGAGATCCTGGAGGGCCGTCACGACGCGCTCCCGGAGCAGGCGTTCTACATGGTCGGCAACATCGACATGGTCGTGGAGAAGGCGGCCCGCATGGCCGCGCAGGGCTAGCACGCGATGTCGCTGAAGCTCACGGTGGTCACGGCGCAACGCACGGTTCTCGAGATGGACGGGGTGACGAAGCTCGTCGTCCCGGCGGCCGACGGACAGATCACGATCCTGCCGAACCACGCCGCGCTCATGTCCAGCCTCGCCATCGGCGAGATGGTCGTGTTCACGGGCACGGGCACGGGCTCGGAGTCGATCGCGATCCACGGCGGCTTCATCCAGGTCGCGAACGACGAGGTCAGCGTCCTCGCCGATGCCGCCGAGCGCATCGAGCAGATCGACCTCGACCGCGCCGAGGCTGCTCGTGCTCGTGCGCAGGCCCGCCTGCAGGGCCGCGATGTCGACCTCGTCGGGGGCATGGACGTGCTCCGTGCGCAGTTGTCGCTGCAGCGCTCGCTCACCCGCCTGCGCGTAGCGCGCCGCCGGGCCGGCGGCGCGACCGGCGTACCCTCCTCGCGACCGTAGCCTCGAGGGCCACACACTGAACCGAAGGGCTCCCGCTAGGGAGCCCTTCTTGTTGCCCGCCCGGATCGCAGAGGCGACGGAGGCCGGACGGCGGCCTCCGCCGCCTCTGGTAACCTCGATCCGTGGTCTCAGCGACCGCGAGGGGGTGCGACGTGATGAAGGACACCGTGATGGCCCGCGCGCGGTCATCTGAACGGGATGCGTTAGCCCTCCCCGGAGTGGTGGGGATCCTGCTGGTCCTGGTATTCGGGCTGGGGGCGCTGTTCGCAGCCTCGATGCTGTCTCCTCTGGGCATGGTCGGCGCGGTCATCCTGGGCATCGCCGCGTTCATGAGCCTCCTCGGGTTCATGGTGCTCCAGCCGAACGAGGCCGGCGTGGTCGTGATCCTCGGCAGCTACCAGGGCACGGTGCGGAAGTCCGGGTTCTGGTGGGTGAACCCGCTGTCCGCCGGCCAGAACCGCACCGTCTCGCTCCGCACGCGGAACTTCATCAGCAACACCTCCAAGGTGAACGATGCCAACGGCAACCCGATCAACATCGCCGCCGTGGTCGTGTGGCAGGTGGTCGACACGGCCCCCGCCGTCTTCGACGTCGAGGACTACGAACGGTTCGTGTTCCTCCAGGCGGAGACGGCGATCCGCCACGTCGCCCGTTCGTACCCGTACGACGACTACGGCGACAACGCGGACGTGGTCACGCTCACCGGCAACGCCGACGAGGTCGCCGACACGCTCTCCGCCGAGCTGCAGGAGCGCCTCACGCTGGCTGGCGTGCACGTGGTCGAGACGCGGCTGACCGACCTCTCCTACGCCCCCGAGATCGCCGAGGTGATGTTGCGCCGCCAGCAGGCGAGCGCCGTGGTCGCTGCCCGCCAGCGGATCGTGGAGGGGGCTGTCGGCATGGTCCGTCTCGCCGTCGAGCAGATCGAAGCGGAGGACATCGCCCACCTCACCCCCACCGAGAAGGCGGCGCTCGTCACCAACCTGCTCACCGTCCTCGTCAGCGAGGCGCCCACCACCCCCATGGTGAACGTCGGCCCCGCTCCCGTGCGGCTGACGTAGCCTGTGGACGGCGACCGGAAGAACGTCCCGCCCCGCGCGGGACGTTCTGCTGTAGGGACGGCGCCGGAAGTCGCGCATCGTGCCCATGGGAGAGTCGCGGACGTCTCCGCCCGCGCTCTGACCGAAGGAGCACCGCATGGGCGCGTTCATCAACTTCATGAACGGCGGCATCGGCAGGGCCGCGCGGATCGTGCTAGGCCTTGCGTTGATCTACGTGGGCCTGGTCGTCCTCGGCGGTACGACGGGGTACGTCGTCGCTGCCGTCGGAATCGTGCCGATCGTCCTCGGCATCTCGGGGCGGTGTCTGGTGGAGTTCCTGCCGGGGGCGTAGCGTCCGCGCCTCGGGCGTACCTGCGGGCGCGGCTTCTCTGTATCCTGTGCAGCGGCGGTCCCCGCACAGGAGGTTCGATGCCCACCGCAGAGCAGTGCTACGTCATCGGCGGCGGGCGGCCTCTTCGAGGTGATGTGACCGTCTCCGGTTCGAAGAACGCCGCGCTCTATGCGGTGGCTGCGGGGCTGCTCACCGCCGACACCCTCACGCTCACGAACGTCCCGCGCATCGCCGACATCGAGGAGATGGCGGAGATCATGCGGCTCCTCGGATCAACCGTGGAGATCGAAGGCGAGACCGTGCGCATCTCGACGCCGGTGATCACCTCGACCGCCCCGCCCGCCGAGCTCGTCATGCGCCTGCGCGCGTCGTTTCTCGTCATGGGCCCGCTGCTCGCGCGGAACGGCGAGGCGGAGTGCGTCCCGCCTGGCGGCGACGTCATCGGATCGCGTCCCCTCGATGTCCACTTCGTTGGCTTCAGGATGCTCGGCGCCTCCGTCAGTCGCCACGGCGCCAACTGGCGCGTCGAGGCACCGAAGCTCCACGGCGCGCGCATCTTCTTCGACTACCCGAGCGTCCTCGGAACGGTGAACGTGCTGTTCGCCGCCGTGCTCGCCGAGGGGCACACGACCATCATCAACGCCGCGCCCGAGCCCGAGGTCGCGATGGCCACCGAGCTGCTGAACGCGATGGGCGCGAAGATCACCGGCGAGGGCACCCCGACGATCGAGGTCGACGGCGTCTCGTCCCTCCACGGCGCGGAGTTCGCGATCATCCCCGATCGCCTCGAGGCGGGCACGTACCTGCTCGCCGGGGCGGCGACCGGCGGCGACGTGCGCATCACCAACGCCGTGCCGCATCACATGGACTCGCTGGTCGCGAAGATGCGAGAGATGGGCATGACCGTGGAGGCCGGCGAGGGCATCGGCATCCGCGCTGCCTCGAACGGCCCGTTGCAGGCCGTGCAGGTGCAGGCCGTGCCATACCCCGGCTTCGCGACCGACCTCCACCCGCAGATGGCCGCTGCGATGACACAGGCGCAGGGCATCTCGCTGGTGCACGAGCGCGTCTACGACAACCGCACGCTGTACGTGAATGAGCTCCGCAAGCTGGGTGCGCGCATCATCACCGCCGGCGACACCGTGATCGTGGAGGGAGCGACGCCGCTCATCGGAGGCGCGGTGCGTGCCCTCGACATCCGCGCGGGGGCGGCTGTCGTCGTCGCCGCGTTGGCCGCAGAGGGCGAGTCGACCATCCTCGGCATCGGCCACCTCGATCGCGGCTACGCTGGTCTCGAGGATTGTCTGCGCGGCCTCGGCGCGCAGATCGAGCGTCGGTAGCGCGGGAGCGAGATCGCCGGCGGCGTGCGAACGGGGCGTCGAGGCGGTACCCTGCGGCAGCCTCGATGTTGCGACGAGTTATCCACAAATCTATCCACAGCCCTCGGCGAGTGTCGGGAACTCGGAGTCGCGCGCCTTCATGTTCGGCAAGCGCATCGGCATCGACCTCGGCACCGCGAACGTGCTCGTCTACGAGCA
>CAMDAY010000184.1 GCA_945888895.1 Dehalococcoides mccartyi
ATGAGCGCGGTCACACCCGAGAAGCCGTTCGGGATGCGCACAACGAACCGGGGACCGATTCCGTTCACTCTCTCGCGCACGCCGAGACGAACACGTGTGGCGACCCGCACGTGGTGTTGCGATCCTCGACCCCACGACAGAGCGGGCGCGAATGCGCCCGCTCTGTCGTGGGGTCGAGGATCGAATACGGGGTTAGTAGCCCTTGGTGCGGTCGATGACGCCCTCGAGTGGCTCGCCGTTGCGAAGATGCACGAGATTGCGGCAGAAGCGATCGAGGAGCCTCGGCGTCCGGAACTGACTGCCGCCCGCGATATGCGGCGTCATCAGCACGTTCGGCGTCGTCCACAGCGGGTGCTCCGGAGGCAGCGGCTCAATCGGCGCGACATCGAGGCCCGCGCCGGCGATCTGCCCGGCGCGCATCGCCTCGACGAGTGCCTCGGCGTCCACGAGCTCGCCGCGGGTGATGTTGATCAGCAATGCGGTGGGCTTCATCAGCCCGAAGGTGCGCGCGCCGAAGATGCCGCGGGTCGCGTCCGTGAGCGGCAGACCTGAGGCGACGACATCCGAGGTGCGGAACAGCTCATCGAGGCGGTCGACACCCCACACCTCGGACAGCTCAGGGGTGGCCTCGACCGGCTCGACGTCCACCGCGATGATCTTCATCCCGAAGCCCGCCGCGAGGCGCGCGATCGCCTTCCCGGTACCGCCGAAGCCGACGATGCCCATGGTCAGTCCGGTGAGCTCGAACGTCTGCGGCCGGTAGACCATGCGCTTGTCCCAAGAGTCGGCGTTGTCGAGCACCGCCTGACCGACGCGACGAGAGAGCGCGAGCAGCAGCGCGAAGGCCTGCTCCGCCAGCTGATTGCCCACGAGGCCCTTGTCGCTCGTCAGCTTGAAGTCCATCGCGCGCATCTTGTCGGTGAAATACGTGTCGGCCCCCGCCTGCGCGAGCTGCATCCACTTGAGCGACTTCGCGCGCTCGACCAGCGCCGGGCCGACCTGCCCGAGGATGACGTCGACATCCTCCACCAGCTCCATCGCCTCACCCGGTGAGTCGGCGGTGATGATTTCGGTATCGGGGCCAGCGGCCTCAAGAATGCGCGCGCGGGTCTCCTCCGTGAGCTCGGTGATGTTGACGTTCGGAACCCAGAGGATCTTCACGGGCGCACGCTCCCTACTCGGATTGTGATCACGACGAATCGGGCGGAGTGTATGCGTGGCGCGCTGCCTCGTCCACGCGTGCACGAGGCACTAGAGTGCGGCCACGCCTATCGAGGGAGTGAGGACACCATGGCAGATTCGATCAGCCGGCAAGTCGCGCACTGGGCGGCGAGCCTGACCTACGACGACCTACCGCCGGCGGTCGTCGACAAGGTGAAGGCGCTGCTGCTCCACGGACTGACCGGCGCGGCGATCGGCACGCAGACGGCGAAAGGCCAGCACGTCGTCCACCTCATGCTGGACGAGGAGCCGAAGACGGACGGGGCGACGATCTTCGCGAGTGGGGCGAAGGCGACGAGGAACGGCGCCACGTTCGCGAACGCTGAGATCATGCACGCCTCCGACCTGCTCGACTCGTACCGGATGCTGACGCACCCCGGACCGATCCTGATCCCGGCAGCACTCTCCAACGCCGAGCTGGAGGGCAGGAGCGGCAGGGACGTGATCGTGGCACTGGCCGCGGGGTACGAGTTCCTGTTCCGGATCTGCGACGACTTCATCCCCAGCACTGCGGCGCGCGGGTTCAGGCCGAGCCCGATCTACGGCACGATGGGTGCCGCACTGGTCGCCGGAATGCTGATGGGGCACGACGAGGATCGCCTGGTCGCCGCGATCTCACTGGCCGCGCACTGCACCTCAGGCCTGTTCTCGGGCGGCGGGCTGTACGGCGGCGGCGGTGAGAGATCGATCCACGAGCCGAACGCCGCGCGACAGGGCGTGTTCGCCGCGCTCATGGCGCGTGACGGCAGCATCCGCGGGTCGGACTTCGCCCTCGAAGGGCCGTCCGGCTTCTACAACGCGTTCACGGGGGATGGCGAGGGCAACCTCACGTACTCCTTCGACGGCCGGAAGCGCGCCGACTTCGCCGCAGTGACCGAGGACCTGGGCACGACCTACCGCCTGCTGACCGCGATGTTCCGCATGTACCCCTGCCCCGGCTACAACCAGCCGGTGATCGACCTGATCCTCGAGCTGATGGAGCAGCACAGTCTCCAGAGCGACGACATCGAGGTCCTCGATATCTCGATGAACTACATCGAGACGCTGTACCCGAGCCCGGCGTTTCCCGACCACAACCCGTACGTGCCCGCTGTGGGACAGACGCACTACTTCGCCGCGCACGCCGCAGTGAACGGCGGTGTGCCAGTCGTCGGCGGGCGGACGTTCGGACCGACGGGCGCCGACCTCCGTAGTGACGAGCGCGTGCTGGCGTTCATGCGCGAGCGCGTGAAAGTCGTCCCGGTGTGGGGACAGGCGATGTTCTCGCCCTCGATCGTCATTCGGTCGCGCGCCGGGGCGACGGTCGGCGGCACCTACCCGTACGCCCGTATGGAGTGGGACTTTGCGCAGCTCGAGGAGCGACTGCAGGACTGCCTGCCGGGCTACCCCGGCGGCAAGCCCGCGTTCGACCGGCTCGTCCAGGCAGTCCGCGGCGCGGACACGTGGACCTCGATGGCCTCGGTGCACGAGGTGATTGCCGAGTGATCTCGGTCGGGGACTTCACTTCCCAGGACTCGACGAGCATCGGCTCGATGCTTGTACGTCTGGTTGTTCTCGTAGATCGCGAGGTCGCCCCACACACACCAGTAGGCGAGACCGGCTGAGAGCATCGTCGCTGGGTCGTAACTCTCGGTGAGCTTGCCCCCGCCCTGACGGATCGTCCCGCGGCGTACGAGAGCACCTGAGCCGGTCGCGGCCGAGCCGGCCGCCTTCGGCGCCGGATCCTTCGCACCCCTGGTGCACCCCATCAGGGCCGACGTCGCGAGCCCCGCTGCCCCGACGGCTCCGCCCCGGAGGGCGCGACGCCTACTGATACTGGTCGACCAGACTCTCGTGTGGCGCAGAGTTCCCTCCGGCGTGAGCGACTCCTGGCCCGAAGCACCCCGGAGCATCGGCCTGCGCCATCGGCATTTCAATTGTGAGATGCAAGTGGGCGAGCGGTGAGTCGAGGCTATTCTCCCGCCCGAGGCTGCCTGGCCGCGGCGATGAGCGAGGCATGCGTGGGCGCCTCAGGGACATGCGTCGGCCGGCCGATCGCGTTCTCCCTACGCAACGCCGGCACGATCTCGGCGCCGAGGATCTCGATCTGCTCGAGTACGGTGCGGAGCGGCAGACCCGCGTGGTCGATGAGGAACAGCTGTCGCTGGTAGTCGCCGACGTGCTCGCGCATCGCCGCGTAACGTTCGATGACCTGCTGCGGGCTGCCAACCGTCAGGGGCGTCGTCGCCGTGAAGTCCTCCAGCGACGGGCCGTGACCGTACACGGGCGCGTTGTCAAAGTACGGACGGAACTCGCGCACGGCGTCCTGCGAATTCGGGCGCGCGAAGAACTGCCCGCCGAGGCCGACGATCGCCTCGTCGGCGCGACCGTGACCGGCTTCCTCGAAGCGGTAGCGGTAGAGCGTGACCATGCGCGCGGTGTGCTCACTGGGCCAGAAGATGTTGTTGTGGAAGAAGCCGTCACCGTACCGCGCGGCCTGCTCCGCGATCTCCGCCGTGCGGATCGATCCGTGCCACACGAACGGCGCCACGCCGTCCAGCGGACGCGGCGTCGAGGTGAACCGCTCAAGCGGTGCGCGGAACTGACCTGACCAGTCGACCACATCCTCGCGCCACAGGCGGTGCAGCAGATCGTAGTTCTCGACCGCAAGCGGCAGACCGTTACGGATGTCCTGACCGAACCACGGATAGACCGCGCCCATGTTGCCTCGACCGAGCATGAGGTCGACGCGCCCGCCCGCGAGGTGCTGAAGCATCGCGTAGTCCTCGGCGATCTTCACCGGGTCGTTCGTCGTGATCAGCGTAGTCGCCGTTGTCAGGATGATCTTCGACGTTCGCGCCGCGATGTAGCCGAGCATCGTGGTGGGCGATGAGGGCACGAACGGCGGGTTGTGGTGCTCGCCCGTCGCGAAAACGTCGAGGCCCACCTCCTCCGCCTTCAGGG
>CAMDAY010000185.1 GCA_945888895.1 Dehalococcoides mccartyi
CACCTCGGTCGCCGACATCCGCGATCATCGCGGTCGCGCGGCCGCCATCGCGCCGGATCACCTCGGCGACTGCCTCGGCCTCATCGCGGTTGCTGCGAACGTTGATGATCACGGCCGCGCCGGAGCGCGCGAGCTCGAGGGCGATCGCCTTGCCGATGTTGCGGCCCGCACCGGTGACCAGCGCCACCTTGCCATCAAGCTGCCCTGTGCTGGACTGCGTCATCGCCACCCTCGATCCGTACCACGGCAGACATGCGCGAGCCCGCGTGCCGACACTGTGGCGCGCGGGCTCGGATGAGGCAACGGGTCGAAGCCCTTGGTCGGGAGCGGGCCGGCCGGGCATCCCGGTATGCCTGAGCACCGCCGGGTACTCCCGGCAGGAGCTCCAGCACGAACTAGCGGACCAGCGTCACGGCCGTGTCGCTGCTGAACGCGGGAATCTTCGCGATGAACGCGTCACGAATGAACCCCGCGCCGCCGATGATCAACAACTGGTAGTTGCCCGAGGCGTCCTGCGCCCAGGCGCTAGTCGCGTTTGCCGCGCGTGCGGCGACCTCGAGTTGCGCGACGGTGCCGCCGCGGAGCACGACGAGCGCCTGCCCGCTGGGCGCGTAGATCACCGGGGCGGCAAAGCTCCCGGTGGTGCCAATCGGCGGCAGCCCAGTAATCGGTGGCGTCGACGTCACGGTGGGCGGTGGCGTCGAGATCGGCCCTGTCGAGCCGGTGGTCGAGACGTTGACCGAGACGGTGTCGCTGATGATCTCGGGTGATCCATCCGAGACCGCGACGCGGAACTGGAGCGTGATTCGGGTCAGGGTCGGTGGCGCGACGAAGCCGGTGGTCGCGCCGCCGTTCGAGGACAGTGCGACCTGCGCGCCGCTGATCTGCGTCCAGCTGTAAGACAGTGCGGTGCCGTTCGGGCTGGACGCGGTTGCGTTGAGCGTGACCTGCGCGCCCGGGCGGACGTTGATGTCCGGGCCCGCGTCCACGCTGAACATCTCGCGGGTGGTCGAGATGAACGCCTGGTCCGCGTACGCGTTGGAGGTCGTGATCGCCGGCAGCGCGATGTTCTCGATCGTGTAGTTGCCGACGAACGGCAGCGGCCCGTCGTTGCTCATCGCCATGTGAATGTGCGAGACTCCGTTGCTGCCCGCCTCGCCCGGAGGCGCCACGGTGCCGAGACGCTGGCCGCGAATGACGGCCTTACCACGCAGCGTGGACGGGACGAGGACGTGGCACATCATCACGGTCGTACGCGCTGCGTCACGGATGCTGATGCAACTCGACGACGCGTGACAGTGCCGGAGATCGGCGCGAGGACGGGGGTGCCCGACGTCGCGGCGTCGGTGCGGTGCAGGTCGAGCGCGTACGGGTCGTTGGAGTCCGCGGCCGAGTGCGTCGCCGTGTTGTATCCGGCGAGCACCGCCCACGCGGTGCCCTCCGGCGCCGGGAACGACAGCCCGGATGGAGCCGCCTCAACGGGTCGTGCGAAGAGCAGCGACGCCATCAGCGCGAGGAAGGTCGCTGCTACGGCGACGGCGTGAAGCTGAAGCGGACCGCGCCAGTGGATTGATGCTCGCATCATAGATGCCCCTTAGCCGGCACCCGATGCGACGTACACCTAATCTAACGCGATCAGGCATGAATCGTTCGTCCCAGCGACAGCACTAGCGGATGGGATTCATCTTGATCCACGCGTCGATGATCGCGCGTGCGACGGGGCCAGCCTGCGTGGATCCCGCCCCGCCCCGCTCCTTCACGACCACCACCGCGATCGTAGGCTGCTCCGCGGGCGCGAAGGCGATGAACAGCGCATCCGAGGATTCCCCCGGGGCAACCTCGGCGGATCCGGTCTTGGCGGCGACGCTGACGCCGGGAATCGCGGCCGTCGCGGCCCAGCCGTCGGTCGTGCCGCGCACCATCATCTGGGTGACGAGGCGGGCGGTCTCCGGTGACATCGCGGTGCGCCAGGCGGCCGGGGCATCGTCCAGGAAGAGACGCGGTCGAGGCACGACGCCGCCGTTCGCGATCGCCGCCGTCGCGAGGCCGAGCTCCAGCGGACTGATCTGCAACTGCCCCTGCCCGTACGCCGAAGCGGCGAGACCGGCGTTCGAGGAGAGAAACTTCGGGTCGGTGCTCAGACGGCCGGCGCTGGTCGGCAGGTCGAGCGACAGCGCCTCGGTCAGTCCGAGGGCCTCCGACATCGCGCGCAGCTTCGCCTCGCCGACGCGCACGCCGAGCTGCGCGAAGTAGGTGTTGCACGAGTACGCGAACGCGTCGGCGACCGTTCTCGTCTGCTTCCCCGGCGGCTCGTTGTTGCTCGTCACCTTCGAACCGTCGATGACCACCTCTGCCGGACACGTCGCCGCATCCCCGGGCTTCACCAGGCCCGCCTCAACGGCGGCGGCCAGCGTCACCGTTTTAAACGTGGAGCCGGGGGTGTAGAGGCCCTGCGTGACGCGGTTGAGCAGCGGGCTCCGTGCGTCGTTGAGCAGGCGCGCCCACTCCTCCTCGCCAAAGCTCGGGTTGAAGGTCGGGTTGCTGACCAGCGCGAGGATGTCGCCGGTCCGCGGGTCGATCGCGACGGCGGCGCCGGTGCTGTTCCCCATCGCCGTCGCCGCCGCGCGCTGCAGGCGATCGTCGAGGGTGAGGCGCACATCAGTGCCCGCGCGCGGGACGTGCAGCAGGTTGCGCCACGTGTCGGCGGGCGTGGTGTCAGTGCGGCCCATCAACGTGTCGGCGCGCGCGGCCTCGGCACCCGAGGTGCCGAAGCGCGGGGAGGTGAAGCCGAGCGCGTGCACGGCGCTCGGACTGCTGTAGCGCCGGAGCGCGCCCGCCGGACTCAGCACGGTATCGGCAAGCACGACGCCGTTGCGGTCGAGCAGCCGCCCGCGCTCCACGCGCACCGCCTCGAGGTTCAGCCGCTCGCCGCCGACGCGCGGGTCGTTCGCCAGGTCGGGCCGCGCGACCTGCCAGTAGCCGAGTCCGCCCGCGATCGCGACGAACCCGGCGAGGAGCGCGTAGGCGACGTGCTGCGTACGCCGGACGGCGGCGCCCGCCTCGGGCGTGAAGCGCGCGGAGGGCGTCTCGCCCGTGCGCGACATCAGCGCGAGGATCACCCACGCCATCAACATCGAGCTGCCGCCGTAGCTGACGAACGGACTCGTGACGCCGGTGAGCGGCAGCATCCGCAGCACACCCGCGGACACCACGATGATCTGCACGCCCACGCTCAGGGCGAGCCCCGCGCCCAGGTACTGCTCGAAGCGCGAGTCGGAGAACTGCGCACGCGTGAGCCCGCGCGCCACGAACAGTCCGTACAGCAGCACCACGGCGAGCGATCCGATGAGGCCCCACTCCTCGCCGATCACGGCGAGGGGGTAGTCGGTGTGGGCCGCGGGGATGACACCGGGGAAGCCGTACCCCGGCCCGCTGCCCATCACGCCGCCGAACACGAGGCCCCCGATCGCCTGCAACGACTGGTACCCGACGCCTCGTGCGTCCGCCCACGGGTCGATCCACGCGTCGATCCGCGTGTGTACGTGTACCGACACGGTGTACGCAAGCGGTGCGAGCACCACGAATCCAACGAACGCGAGCACGATCGCATCGCGACGGCCCGTGGCGATGTACAGCATGCCGAGGAACGCCGCGACGAACAGGATCGCCGGGCCGAAGTCGCGCTGCGCCGCGACGGCGAGCAGGCTCAGCGCCACCATCCCCAGCAGCGGCAGCCAGTACGCCCTCGACGGGATCTCGAGGCGGCCGATGCGACCGAGGGTCGTGCGCGCGGCCGTCAGCAGATGACCGCGCTCGCTCAGGTACGTCGCGATAAACGCGATCAGCGCGATGCGCAGCACCTCGCCGGGCTGGATCGTGATCGGGCCGACGCGCAGCCAGATGCGCGTGCCGCTGCCGTTGACGTCGTCCGCGAGGAACAGCGTGGAGAGCACGGCGAGGATCGCGAGCCCCAGCCACAGCGTGCGGAAGCGGCGCATCCATGACAGCAACGGCGGGAAGCCGACGAGCGCGATGAACAGCGCCCAGCCCAACGTGATCCAGAGCACCTGCACGTTCAACCTCGTCGGCTGCACGCGCGCGATCACGGCGAGGCCCATCGCGCACAGCATCCACAC
>CAMDAY010000186.1 GCA_945888895.1 Dehalococcoides mccartyi
CCGCGGATTGACCGCATCTCCGCGTCCGTGATCTTCAGCAGATCGCGACCCTCGTACATGATCTCGCCGGAGACGATGCGTCCCGGCGGGTTCGGAATCAGTCGCAGGATGGACATCGCCGTGACCGATTTGCCGCACCCGGACTCCCCGACGAGGGCGAGTGTCTCGCCTTCATCCAGGTCCCACGTCACGCCATCGACGGCGCGAACCACGCCTTCGTCCGTGAAGAAGTACGTGCGGAGGTCTTTGACTTCGAGCAGCTTCGCCATGGATCCCCCTCGCGTCGTCAGACGCGACCCCGAAAACCTGTCGATGAGTCACCAGTCTCCGGCAAGCCGGTCGCTGGTGGGGAAGAGGAGACTCGAACTCCTACGCCTTGCGGCACGTGATCCTAAGTCACGCTCGTCTGCCAGTTCCGACACTTCCCCATCGGAGTGGCGCCCGCCGCACCCTCCCCGGGGTGCGACGAACTTCCCGCAAACTCGGGACCGCGTTCAAGTTGGTGAGCCCCCCCGGACTCGAACCGGGAACCGGCTGATTAAGAGTCAGCTGCTCTGCCATTGAGCTAGAGGCCCCGAGGCAGGAAGGTAGCAGCGGCCCGATCGCGTGTCAACGAAAAGCGAACACTGACGTGATCCATATTTGTCCCCACGCCCCGTGTGCGTCACCCAGGCGGTGATCCCAGTCCAAGGATCGCGGCCCTTTGACGATGGATTCGTGGTGGCATAGCCTTCGTATATCGCACCGCTTCTCGGTGGCGACCGTGGGTGGTTAGCTCAGTTGGTTAGAGCGCAGCGTTGACATCGCTGAGGTCACTGGTTCGAACCCAGTACCGCCCACCACTCCCCTCTTGTCATCCGCCCTCCGGTCTCCGGTGCCGTCCGAGGCCCCCGTGCGCATCGACGCCCGTGCGATCCGCTCGTCTTCACCTCGCCCTTGGCCACGCGTACACTGGGTCACAGCACCTGCCGCGCCTGACCGGCGCGTACATACGAGCGCCGACGGGGACACGTCCCGCGTCGCGCCGGCTCCAAGAGAACGGGGCCCCTCGCCCTCCGGGAGGTCGAGGTGGCTGGAAGCCCCGCAGCCGAGCGCCGCGACGACACCACCTCTGAGCCCGCGGGCGAACCCGCGGCGACCACGCCCACGTTACGGGTGCAGGAGCCTCGGCAGCGCGTGTTCGCACGCAGCGTCGAGGGAAGCCGGGTGGAACCACGTGAGCTCGCCTCTCGTCCCGCGGGATGAGCGGCGCGTTTGTTTGTGTTCACTGCCCGGCGATGAGGCTCCTGACCTCGCGCCGCCGGGCTGCGAGAGGACCGTCCGATGACCACTGCTTCCCCCGATGCCGGGCACGACACCCCGTTCGACCAGCTGCCCGCTGAGGAGCAGTTGTTCCGGATGCGCCATTCCGCCGCCCACGTATTGGCGGAGGCGGTGCTGGAGATGTTTCCGGAGGCGAAGTACGCCATCGGCCCGCCGGTCGACAACGGCTTCTACTACGACTTCGACCTGCCCCGCCCGCTCAACCCCGACGACCTCGTGGCGCTCGAGGCACGGATGCGCGTGTCGGTGGAACGCGACCTGTCCATTCGCGGCGAGCAGATCCCGAAGGCGCAGGCCCGCGAGATCTTCAAAGACCAGCCCTACAAGCTCGAGCTGATCGAGGGCATCACGGACGACACCGTCGGCTACTTCCGCCACGGCGAGTTCCAGGATCTCTGCCGTGGCGGTCACACCGAGACCACGGGCCAGCTCGGTGCGTTCTCGCTCGACCGCGTCGCCGGGGCGTACTGGCGGGGTGACGAGAAGAACGCGATGCTCCAGCGCGTCTATGGGTTGCTCTTCCCGACCGCCGAGGCCCTCGACGCCTACCGCGTGACGCGCGAGGAGGCGGAGAAGCGCGACCACCGCCGCCTCGGCCGCGAGCTGGATCTGTTCCACCTCGACCCGATCTCGCCGGGCTCCCCGTTCTTCCACCCGAAGGGCACCGTCCTCTACAACCAGCTCACGGAGTACATGCGCTCGCTCTACGCCGAGTACGGCTACAGCGAGGTGATCACGCCGCAGGTGTTCTCGGCGGAGCTATTCAAGACGTCCGGGCACTACCAGAACTTCAAAGACGACATGTACATGCTGGAGATCGACGAGCAGGAGTTCGGCCTCAAGCCGATGAACTGCCCCGGCCACTGCGCGCTCTTCCGCAGCGGTCACTACTCCTACCGCGACCTGCCGCTGCGCTTTGCCGAGTTCACGAGGCTCCACCGCAACGAGCGCTCCGGCGTGCTGCATGGCATGACGCGCGTCCGCTCGTTCTCGCAGGACGACTCGCACATCTACTGCACGCCCGACCAGGTCGAGCACGAGATCCGCTCGGTGTTCGCGATGGCGAAGCGCATCTACGAGGAACTGGGCCTCGGCCTGCCGGTGATCCGGCTGGCGACGCGGCCCGAGAAGTACGCGGGCGAGATCCCCGACTGGGACGTCGCAGAGCAGCAGCTGGGCGACTCCGTGCGCTCCGTGGGCTACGAGTACACGCTCGCGCCCGGCGAGGGCGCGTTCTACGGGCCGAAGGTGGAGTTCCACTTCCGCGACGCCATCGGCCGATCGTGGCAGCTCGGCACGCTCCAGATCGACGTCGCGATGCCGACGCGGTTCGGCCTCCAGTACACCGGTGCGGACGGCGAGGATCACACGCCCCACATGCTGCACCGCGCGATCCTCGGATCGCTGGAGCGCTTCATCGGTGTGTACGTGGAGCACACCGCGGGCCACTTCCCGCTCTGGCTCGCGCCGGTGCAGGCCGTCGTCGTGCCGATCGCCGACCGCCACGTCGAGTACGCGCAGCAGGTGCGCTCGATGCTGCGCGAGAAGGGCCTGCGCGTCGAGGTGGACGACTCCAACGAGCGCATGGGCGCGAAGATCCGCCGCGCGCAGCTCCAGCGCGTGCCGTACATGCTCGTCGTGGGCGACCGCGAGCAGGAGGCCGAGGCGGCCGCGGTGCGCGACGGCACCGGCGCCGACCTGGGTGCGATCCCGGTGTTCCAGATCATCGACCGCATGGTGGACGAGCGGGACAGCCACGCGATCTACGCGGGCGCCCCGCACGAGGCCTAGCGCCGTAACGCGATCGGGAGGTCGCAGTGGGCCAGTTGATCTACGCGGCGAACATGTCCCTCGATGGCTACACCACCGACCGGGACGGCAGCTTCGACTGGTCCGAGCCGAGCGGGGACTTGCACCAGTTCTTCAACGACCTGTTGCGGCCGGCCGGTACGCAGCTGTATGGCCGTCGCATGTACGAGACGATGGTGTACTGGGAGACGGAGGGGCTCGACTCGCCGGTCATGACCGACTTCGCCCAGGTCTGGCGTGACTCCGACAAGATCATCTACTCGACGACGCTCGAGGCCGTAGCGAGCGCGCGCACGCGCATCGAGCGGACGTTCGATGTCGATGCGGTGCGCACGATGAAGGCGAGTGCCGAACAGGACATCTCGATCGGTGGGCCGAACCCTGCCGCGCAGGCGATCCGCGCCGGCCTGGTGGACGACTACCACCTGGTCGTCGTGCCCGTCGTCGTCGGCGGCGGCAGTCGCGCACTGCCCGAGGACGTCCGCCTCGACCTCGAACTGATCGAGGAGCGCCGCTTCGACAACGGAACGGTCCACCTGCACTACCGCCCGAGGTAGTCGACGGAGCTACTAGTCGAGCACGACTCCGACGGCGGCTTCGACGGTGACGGCATCCTCGGGGAGACCACGAGGACTACCAAAATACGCGCTGATCCTGACGGTGAGCGGTCGTGTCGCGGGGGCGGGGTTCAACGTGATCTCCCACAGTCCCGGACCATAGCCGCCCGCCGTCCGTGCAGTGGCCGCTTGCTGGAGGATTGGTTTCGTCTCGAGAGTCCCGTCGGGGAGGACGCGATACACGGCCACCACGACGTTGTTCTCGAACGAGCCGCCGACGTAGCCGCGGACGACAAGGGGAGTCCCGCGGGGAATATGCGTGCCGCCAACGGGCGAGTCGATGCAAACGAACTTCGGTGTGGAAACGACATCCCACTCGCGCCCGGCCGCGCAGGATTGGGCGTAGCCAGGGGGTG
>CAMDAY010000187.1 GCA_945888895.1 Dehalococcoides mccartyi
ACGACGGCGGTGGAGACGAGGATGTCCGCCTCGTGGTTCGCGAACGCGCGCATCACCTCGTCCTTCTGACGCGCGCCCATGCGCCCGTGCAGCATGATGATGCGCCCGCGCTCGCCGAGGTCGGGGAACTCCTCCGTCTTTAGCCGCTCGAACTCCTCGGTCGCCGCGCGTGACTCGACGGTGTCGGAGCCCTCGACGAGCGGGCAGATCACGAACGCCTGCCGGCCCGCCTCGATCTCCGCGCGCATCGTCGCGAACGCCTCGCGGCGCTGGATCGGCGACAGCCACTTCGTGACGATCGGCGTCCGCCCCGGCGGCAGCTCGTCGATGATCGTGAGGTCGAGGTCGCCGTACGCCGTCAGTGCCAGCGAGCGCGGGATCGGCGTGGCGCTCATGACGAGGAGGTGGGGGGAGATGGCGCCAGAGGGGGCCGAGGCGGAGGCCGGAATCCCCCCACCCTCACCCTCCCCCACAAGGGGGGAGGGGGCAGAAACGGAGGGGACAGGAAGATCGGATGGGAGTAGCGGCGATGTCTCTCCCCCTCCCATCGCGCTCAGACCCCCTCCCCCCTCGTGGGGGAGGGTTGGGGTGGGGGGGCTTCCGGCGCTCCCGGCAGCACCGACGCTCGTCCCACCCTCGAGCCCCTTGCGGCGGAGCGCGCCGCGCTGCATCACGCCGAAGCGGTGCTGCTCGTCCACGACCGCGAGGCCGAGGCGCGCGTACTCGACGCCCTCCTGGATCAGCGCGTGCGTGCCGACGGCGAGCTGCGCGCCGCCGTGCTTGAGCGCGTCGAGGGCGGCGCGACGCTCCTTCGCCTTCGTCGATCCGGTGAGCAGGACGATGCGCACGGGGAGGGGCAGTCCGGGGACGTTCACCATCCCGTGCAGCGGCGGCTCCGATTCGCCGGAGAGCATTCGGCATAAGGTTCTGTAGTGCTGCTCGGCAAGCACCTCGGTTGGGGCCATCATCACGGCCTGGTAGCCGGCGGAGATCATCGACAGCATCGCGGCGAGCGCGACGACGGTCTTGCCGGAGCCCACGTCGCCCTCGAGGAGCCGCGACATCGGCACGTTGCGCGCGATGTCCATGCGGATGTCGCGCAGCGCCTGTCCCTGCGCGCGCGTGAGCCGGAACGGCAGCGTGGCGAGGAACGCGTCCGCCGCTGCGTGGTCGATGACGACCGGGGCGTTGCCCTGCGCCTGCCACTCGCGCTTCCTCGACACCACGCCGATCTGGATCGCGAGCAGCTCGTCGAACGCGAGGCGGCGGCGCGCCTCCTGCAGCAGCTCGTCGCTGTCCGGGTAGTGGATCTGCTTCGTCGCCTCGACCAGTCCGAGGAGCCCATGGCGCGCGCGGATGTCTGCGGGCACGGGGTCCTGGACGCGCTCCAGGAACGCCTCGAGCAGGCCCGCGATCATCGTGCGGAGCGTGCGCTGCGGCAGCCCCTGCGTCAGCGAGTACACCGGCACGAAGCGCCCGGTATGCGCCCCCGCGCCCGGACCGTCCAGCCGCTCGTACTCCGGGTTCTGGAACGCGAGGTGCCCGCGGTAGGCCGTGACCTTGCCGGCGAACGCGACCTGCGACCCGACCGGCAGCGCGCGCGCGATGTACGGCTGGTTGAACCACGTCGCGGTGATCCTCGCGCCCATGTCGTCGGTCAACACGGCCTCGGTCGCGCGCATCTTGCCGCCGCGCCCCATGCGCACCTCGCGCGCGCGGTCGATGGTGCCTCGGACGGTCTGCTCGACGCCGACGCGCAGCGCGCTGATCGGCACCGTGCGGCTGAAGTCGTGGTGCCGGTACGGGTAGAAGCGCAGCGCGTCGCCGACCGTACGTATGCCGAGGTGCTCCAGCCGCGCGAACGTCTGGCTGCGCAGCCCCGTCCCCGCCTGCTCGATCGGCAGTTCGAGCGCGGCCGACCCCGGCGGCGCGCGGTGCGCGGCCCGCTGCGCCGGCGTCATGTTCGAGGTGAGACGGGCGTCCTCGGATGGCTCGTGTGCGACGCGAGGCTTCGCGGGCGCTTTCGCCGCCTTCGCGGCGCGTGCCTTGCGGGCCGGTACCTCGGGGACCGGGGCGATCGCGGGCGGTGGCCGGAGCGCGTCGGCGAGGGCGGTCTCGCGGTCGATCGTCACGATCGCGCGGCGCAGCCATGTGCGGCGCTCCTCGGTGTCCATTGCGACATAACCAGCGTCGGGGAGCGCGGCGACCATCCGGCGGAGCGGGGCGCCCTCAGGCTCGCCGTCGGACTCGCGCGCGAGCATTGCGTCGAGGCCGCCCTGCACGAGCGCATCCGCCGCGCCGCCCTCGAGCTCGCGTTGCAGCACGGCGCGGAGTCGCCAGAGGTCGGCGGGCATCGCAATCCTCGAAGGGGAGGCGTTTAGGATACGTGCTTCGGTGGGCTAGATGCGCGAGAAACCCGCGCCGCCCACGAGACCTGCGGGCTTCGAGGGCGCTACTTCGCCGAGAGCATCCGCGTCTGCTCGTCGGGCGCGGTGACGATGCCGACGCCGAGGACGCCCGGCCCGCCGTGCACCCCGACGACCGGCGTGATGCGGCCCACGGTGATCGTCGCGTTCGCGTCCAGTGCCGCGAGGCGGTCGCGCATGTAGTTGGCCTCTTCGGTCGTGGTGCTGTGGATGACCGAGAGGTGCTCCACCGGCCGCAGGTCGGCGCAGCGGCTGAGGATGTCCTCGATCGCGCGCTGGCGCGTGCGCACGCGGCCGACCGGAACCACCTCGCCGTCCTGGATGGAGAGCACCGGCTTCACCTTCAGCAGCGTGCCGAGGAACTCCTGCCCGCGCGACATGCGGCCGCCACGGCGGAGGTACTCGAGAGTTTCGAGGGTGACGTAGATGTGGGTGCGCCGGAAGATGTCCGCCGCGAGTGCGCGCACCTCGTCGAGGCCCTTGCCGCCGCGCGCGGCCTTCGCCGCTTCCATCACACCGATCCCGAGGCCGAGGGACACGCTCCCGGAGTCGAGCCGCTCGATGCGCGCGCCCTCGATCCCCTCCGCGCCCAGGCGTGCGGACTCGAACGTGCCACTGAGCTTTTCCGACAGGTGGATCGAGAGGATTTCCGTCGCGCCTTCATCGATGAGCCGCTGGTAGGCGCGCGCGAAGAGCGCGGGGGCGGGCTGCGCCGTCGTGGGCATGTGCGGGTCGCGCTCGAGGCGGCGGAAGAACTGCTCGGTCTGGATGTCGACGCCGTCCATCAGCTCCTCGTCGCCGAAGAGGATCGACAGCGGGACGACGGTGATGCCGAGCGCCTGGATCGCCTCGCGCGGGAGGTCACATGTGGAGTCGGTCACGATCCGGAGCGTCATGGCCGGATGATACGCCGTCGCACGCGTGCGCGCCCGCCTATTCCACACCGGCCAGGTAGGGATAGTGTGGCTGGCCGCCCTCGATCACCTGCACCTCGACGCCGGCGAAGCGCGAGGCGATGAGCGCGCTCGTGGCTTCGCCCGCGTCGGGCTCCGCGTCCGCTCCGAGGTACAGCGTCACGAGCTCCGCCTCGGCAGCGCCCGCGGCGTCGAGGCCCGCGAGCAGGGCGTCCTCGAGCGTTTCGGTCGCGGCGACGATCCGGTCGTCCATCAGCGCGATGGCGTCGCCCTCGCGGACGCTCACGCCGTCGACGGTCGCCGTGCGGACCGAGCGCGACACCTCGACACTGCGCACGCGCGCGGCGGCCTCGAGCATCTCGGTTGCGATCTCGGCGACGTCGCCCTCGGGCAGGTACGCGAACGCCGCACCGAGGCCCGCGGCGATCGAGCGCGTGGGGATCAGCGTGATGAAGCGCGGCTCGGCGGCGACGGCGCGCTGCGCGGCCATCAGCACGTCCTTGTCGTTCGGCAGCAGGAAGGCGTGGTCGCGCCCGGCGGCGCGCGCCGCCTCGATGAGCTCGCCTGTGCTCGCTTTGCCGGTCTCGCCGCCGTCGAGGATGCGCGTCGCGCCGAGGTCTCGGAACGCCGCCGCGATGCCCTCGCCGCGGGCGACGACGACGAGGCCGATCGAGGGCACGCTCGCCTCGGACGCCTCGACGCCGGCGCGCCACTGCTCGTGCTGCACCTGCATGTTC
>CAMDAY010000188.1 GCA_945888895.1 Dehalococcoides mccartyi
AGGTCGAATCTGCCCCGACCGGATTGAAGGTGAAGTCCGTCGACTCAGTGAAGTCCGAGACGCCGCCTCCCACGCCGACCCCCGTCGCTGCGATCACGCCCTCGCCGATCGGCGTCGCGAATCCCGGCGTAAACGCCGGTAATTTCCCCGCCCCCCCGAAGAACCCGAACGCCGAACCGGCGAACACCCGCGGCATCGCGCGTCTGAGCTCGCCGAAGCTCAACATCGACAGTTATATCGAGGTCGTCGGGGTCGCGAACAACGAGATGCAGGCGCCGAAGGACGGCGTCTACGCCACCGGCTGGTTCCCGGACTACGGGCTTCCCGGCGCGGGCGGCAACATCGTCATGACGGCCCACGAGACGTGGAACCATATGCGGGGCCCGTTCTACGGCATGCACAAGGCGGTTCTGGGCGACGAGATCGAAGTGAAGATGGCCGACGGGAAGACGATTCTCTACAAGGTCATCAGCAACAAGCGGTACCAGGTCGCCGGCATGCCGATGGGCGACATCATCTGGCCGAAGATCCGCCCCCAGGGTGAGGAGTGGCTGACCCTGCTCACCTGCGGCGGCGAGATCGTCTACGGCGCGAACGGCTACGGCGAGTACCTTGCGCGCGACGTCGTCGTCGCCCGCCGCGTGAAGTAGCAACGAGGTTCCCGCCCAGATCGTGCACGCCCGGCGGAAGCCGGGCGTGTCTCTGTAGCGCGACGCTAGCCTCGCGGTTCCCATGCGCAGTACCGTGGCGCGCATGACCAGCGCCCCTCCGACAGACGAGACGATCGAGGCGTTCAAGCGACGCGCCGGTGAGGCGCGTTCCGTCGTGCACGAGTTTGCGGACTGGCATGCGGTCGCGGCGCTGGCCCTGACGCTCGCGCCGGAGGGGGGGATCGCGGTGTCGGGGCCGGCCGCCGAGGCGGGGCCCGTGCTCCTCGAGGACCTCGGCGAGCGCACGATCGCGCCGGGGCAGGAGCACCGCGTGACGGCGGGCGGCGCGGTGGGCATCGTGCGCGGCGCGCTGGGCATCGCGGAGACCGGATCGGTGATGCTGGTCGAGGAACGCTCCGAGGACCGCGCGGTGTCCATGCTCTCGCCGATTGTGATCCAGGTGCTCGACCGCGACCAGATCTTCCAGACGCTGGACGTACTCCTCGAGCAGCTGTTTCGCCGCGTCGACGGCGGGCCGCCGACATTCGCGTCGCTGTCCACGGGGCCGTCGCGCACAGCGGACATCGAGCGCTCGCTCACCATCGGCGTGCACGGGCCGCACGATGTCCACGTGGTGATCCTCGGATGACCTCGACTCCAACTCGACCGACCGAGGGCTCGAACCCCGAGATGCGCGGCCCGCACCTCAAGCCGTTCGAAGAGCGTTACGAGAACGCGCTCAAGGATCCCAACATCCAGAGCGGGCTCCTCGAGTTCCAGCAGTCGTGGCGGCAGACGCGCGACGACCAGATGAAGTCCCTGTACGAGATCACCGGCTTCACGTTTGAGAACCTGCGCGACAAGCTGACGCAGGCCAAGGACAACGTGATCGCCGCGCCGGACGAGCACGTCGCGCGGTTCAAGGCGAACATCGAGGCGCGCGGCGGCAAGGTCGTCCTCGTCGGGTCGGACGCGGAGGCGAACGCGTACATCGCGCACCTCGCGCACGAGCGTGGCGTCTCGCTGGTCGTCAAAGGCAAGTCGATGGTGTCCGAGGAGATCGGGCTGAACGAGGCGCTCGCGCACGCGGGCGTCGAGGCCGTCGAGACCGACCTCGGCGAGTGGCTGCTCCAGATCGGCGAGGACCGCCCGAGTCACCTCGTCATGCCGGCGATCCACAAGCGCCGCCACCAGGTCGCGGAACTGTTCACGCGCGTCCTCGGCCGACCGTTCGACCCCGATGACATTCCCGCGATGGTGCTCGCCGCGCGCGTCGAGCTGCGCCAGCGCTTCCTCAAAGCCGGCATGGGCATCACCGGCGCGAATGCGCTGATCGCGGAGACCGGCACGATCATGCTCGTCACGAACGAGGGCAACGGGCGGCTCACCTCGAGCCTGCCGGGCGTGCACGTCGTCACGACGGGCGTGGAGAAGGTGCTGCCGACGGCCGCCGACGCGATTACGCAGATCCGCATCCTCGCGCGCTCCGCGACGGCGCAGCCGATCACTACGTACACCACGTTCATCAGCGCGCCCGCGCCGGGCCACGAGCTCCACGTCGTGCTCATCGACAACGGTCGTCGCCTGATGTCGGTGCAGCCGGGCCTCGAGGCGGCGCTGCGCTGCATCCGCTTCGGCGCGTGCGCAAACGTCTGCCCCGCGTATCAAGTCGTCGGCGGACACGCCTTCGGGCACGTGTACACCGGCCCGATCGGCCTCGTCACGACGGCGTTCCACCACGGCCTCGACGCCGCCGAGGGGCCGCAGTCGCTCTGCGTCTCCTGCGGCGCGTGCGCGACCGTGTGCCCCGTCAGCATCCCGCTGCCGCAGCAGATCCTCGAGGTGCGTCGCATGGTCGCGGAGCACTCGCCTACCTCGTGGCGCACGAGGTTGGCGATGCGCTTGTACGCCTCGCGTGCGCTCTTCGCGATCGGCACGCGTGTCGCCGCGCGACTCAGCACGCCGCTGCGTGACGGCCGCTTCACGCGACTGCCCGCGATGATCGCAAAGACGGCGATGGCGCAGCGCTACCTCGGATGGCGCACCCCGCCCTCGATCGCCACGACCCCCGCACGATCGGTTGCAAAGCACGCACCCGCACCGCCCGCGATCGCCGGCAGTCCGCTCACCGGGCGCAAGATCGCGTTCTTCCTCCAGTGCATCGGCGACCGCGTCGCACCCGAGATCCCGCTCGCGGCGATCGAGGTGCTGCGCGCCGCGGGCGCCGACGTCCGCATCCCCGACTCCCAGCACTGCTGCGGCCTGCCGGCGTTCGACGCGGGTGACCACGACAACGCGCGCCGCATGGCGAAGTCCACGATCGCCGCCCTCGAGGGCAACGACGACATCGTCACCCCCGCCCCGAGCTGCGTCGTCGCGATGCTGCACGAGTACGAGACGCTGCTCTCGGGCGAGCCCGGCTGGCAGCTCCGCGCGCGTGTCATGAAGGAGCGGGTCTACGACCTGGTCGGCTACCTCGCCGGCCCCGGTCGGCTACCGGACGGCGCGCTCGCCGCCGGCTCGGACGAGCCGGTCGCCGTCCACCGCTTCTGCCAGGGCTCGAACATGCTCAACGCCGGCGACCGCCTCGAACGTCTGCTCCACGATGTGGCCGGCGTCGACACCGTGCCGCTCTATGAGGCTGAGGTCTGCTGCGGCTTCGGTGGATCCACCTCGGTCCGCGCGCCGGAGATATCCGCCGGCATCCTCGGCCGCAAGCTCGCGAACGTCGCGGCGGCGGGCGCGCCCATCCTCGTCACCGACAACCCCGGCTGCGTCCTCCACCTCCGTGGCGGGGTCGACGCGGCGGGCGCCGCCGTGCGTGTCATGCACGTCGCCGAGTACCTCGCGTCGAGGCTCCCCGGCCGCTCCTAGTCGAATCTCCGTCCGACATAACAAATCCCCTCGAGAGGCGGCTGCTTGCTTCCCGAGTATTGATAAAAGGGGTATGCTCGTACCTAATTCGCGGGGCAGCGGAGGGGTGCGCCATGCGCCGTCGACTGATCGTCTTTGCGTTGCTCGTTGCCGTGACGGCGTTCTTCGCGGCACCCCGCGAGCACGCGCTCGCCGCCGACCCGCCGACGATCACCACGGTCACCCCCTCGAGCGGCACCGCGAACGCGTTCGTCACGGTGTTCGGTACCGGCTTCCAGCCCGGCGCGATGGTGATCTTCGGCGGCACGCTCTCGACGAGCGTCTCGTTCGTCACCGCGAACCAGTTGAACGTACAGGTGCCATCCACTATCTCCGGCGCGATCCCAGTGCAGGTGGTGAACCCGGATGCCCAGTCGGCAAGCTGGACGGGGTTCACGTACTCAGGCACGCCGGCCGGGAACAGCGGCTCGGTCTGGGTCGCCGGGATCAACCCCGGTTCGGCCGTCAACGGTCAGCCGGTTCACATCACGGGCGGAGGGTTCGACCAGGGC
>CAMDAY010000189.1 GCA_945888895.1 Dehalococcoides mccartyi
GTTCAGCACCATGTCGGCGTTGCCGGGCGAGAGCCGACGCACGAAGCGCCTGACCGGCGGCCACGTCGCGCGGGTGTAGAGGATGGTGATCCGCCGACGCTGCGAGGGACGTCTGGGCAGCACGACCGTCTCGAACGCGTCGCGCAGTACGGCCTGCACCATCAGCAGCCCGACGACCACCGCGAGGATATGCGCTGCCGTCTCCATGCGCGGGAGCGTAGCAGCGCCAACACTCTGGAGTCGCGCTAGAAGTTGGTGAGTTGCCCGGCGATGACGAAGAGCAGGATCATCGCGATCATCGGCGTGAAGTCGATCATCCCGAGCGGCGGGATCACGCGCCGCAACGGTTCGAGCACCGGGTCGGTGATGGCGGAGATCGCCTGGACGATCGGGCCCTCCCGGTCGATCGGGAACCACGAGAGCAGCGACCGGATCAGAATCGCGAAGCCGAGGAACTCGATCGCGTAGCCGACCACGTGCGCGATCGTCGTCAGGATGCCGTTGTCCAACGCTATTCTCCCAGCTCGCGTGCGCGCTCGTAGGCGGCTTCAATCGCACTGTCGATGGCGGTGCGGAACCCGGCGGCCTCGAGCTCCGCGAGGCCCGCGGCGGTGGTGCCGCCGGGCGAGGTGACGGCGTTGCGCAGCGCGGCCGGGTGCTGCTCGGACTCGATCTCGTAGCGCGCCGATCCGGCGACGGTGGCCAGTACCAGCTTCTGCGCGTCGGGCCGCTTCATGCCGAGGCGCACCGCCGCGTCGATCATCGACTCGATGAACAGGTAGACGTACGCGGGGCCTGAGCCGTGCACCGCCGTCGCCAGGTCGACCTCGTCGTCGTCGTGGACCTCGATCACCGCGGTGGCGACCGCACCGAGGACGGCGTCCACGAGGCGGCGCTGCGCGTCGGTGACCTCGGCAGACGCGCAGAACACGGCGGCGCCCTCTCCGATCGCGGCCGGGAGGTTCGGCATCACGCGCACTACTGCGCGGTGCGCGCTGTAACGGCGGATGTCGTCCAGCTTCACGCCCGCGGCGATCGAGATGAGGACGGCGTCGCGGGGCATCGCGCCCTGCAGCGCGCCGGCGACGTGCGCGATGTCCTGCGGCTTCACGGCCAGCAGCACCACGTCCGCGCCGATCGTCGCGCTCTCCACGTCGTCGGTGACGCGCACGCCATGCTCGGCGAGCTGGAGGCGACGCGCCGGCATCATCTCGGCGATCGCCATGTCCGCCGGGACGGCAACGTGCGCACGCAGGATGCCGCGCAGAAACGCCTCGCCCATGAACCCGCCGCCGATGATGCCGATGCGCACGTGCCCGCCTTTGCTTTGCGTTTGTTGCCCGAGGGCGCTAGCCACGTCGCTCGCCGAAGATCGCGCGGCCGACGCGTACAACCGTGGCGCCTTCCTCGATCGCGACCGGGTAGTCCTCGGTCATGCCCATGGAGAGGCCGGTCAGCCCGTGTGCCTCGGCGAGCTCGCGCAGCGCGCGGAACACGGGGCGCACCTGCTCCGCGTCGCCGGTGTGCGGCGCAACGGTCATCAACCCCTGCACCAAGAGCGCCGGCGACTTCGTCGCGGCAGCGAGCAGCGCCGGAACCTCGGAGGGCGCGACGCCCGACTTCTGTTCTTCTCCGGCCACGTTCACCTCGAGGTAGCAGGGAAGCGGTCCGGCGTCCCTGCGCGCCTCCCAGCGCTGCTCGATCTCCTCGATGAGGCGCACGGAGTCGAGCGAGTGGAGTGCGTAGGTCAGCGGCAGCACGTCGCGCACCTTGTTGCGCTGGAGGTGGCCGATGAAGTGCCAGCGCGGCGCGAGCCCGGCGGCGGAGGCTGCCTCGGCCTGCTCGACGACGTCCTGGGCGCGGTTCTCGCCGAGGTCGAGGAGCCCGGAGGCGACGGCCTCGCGGACCGCCTCGGGGGGCTGGGTCTTCGATACGCCCACGAGGGTGACGGTCGCGGGATCGCGTCCCGCGAGCTCACACGCCCGCGCGATGCGCGCGCGCACCTCGGCGAGACGGGTAGCGAAGGTGGTCGTGGTTGTCATGCTCCGCAGGGTACCCCGGGAGCCTCGGGCCGCGCGAGTGAACTGATCGCCTGCGCGCTCATGCGGTTACTCGTGCGCGCTCATGGCCGGGGACACCCGGCCCGCGCTCCGGGAGGTCGCGAGGCGTCTCGGCCACCCATCGGAGCCGGTGTCTAGCGTGATGGGATGCCGTGCGGCGGGCGCTCGGCGCGGCGGCGAGAGATGGGAAAGCGCGGGGCGCGGTTGGCGGTGGGGGACATGGGACTCGACTCGTTCCGTCCGGTATCTCGTTGGCAGGCGACCGGCGCTTGGCACGCTCGATCGTTCCGTCCTACTCAGGACAACGCCGACCACGGGTACGAAGTTCCCACGAGTTGTGTAAAGACTGCGTTACCGATTATTGATGGCGGCGCTACCGGTGGGGCGGGAGGTTGTCCTCGGCGTCGCGGACGGCCTGCTGGTCGCGGCGGATGAGCCACCAACCGGCCAGTCCGAGGATCGCGATCGGGATGAGCGCCAGCGGTGGGTTCGTGAAGAACAGGATGATCGTGGCGAGCAGGAGCCCGAGCGTGACGAAGATCGCCGCCAGCGGCTTGGCGAGCTCGAGGAATACGACGCGGATCATGGCGAAGATCTCGCCCCACGATCCGGACTGCTCTGTCTTGGGCGGCTCATATCCGAACATGTATCGAGTGTACGCCGGGCCGTCTGGAAGCGCCGTCGAGGTATCTCGAGGTTCGGTAGACTCGACCGCATGGCACGGACAGAGCGGCATCTCCTCGGCAGGCTGCGGAAGATCGCGCTCGCGCTGCCCGAGGCAAGCGAGCGGTTGAGCCACGGCACGCCGGCCTGGTTCGCAGGGGACAAGCGCCAGTTCGCCTCGTTCGCGAATCACCACCACCACGATGAGCACATCGCGATCTGGCTTGCCGCGCCGCTCGGCGTGCAGGAAGCGCTGATCGAGGACAACCCGGAGCGCTTCTTCCGACCGCCGTACGTCGGTGTGCGCGGCTGGGTGGGTGTGCGCCTCGACCTGCCCGAGGATCCCGACTGGGACGAACTGGCCGAGCTCCTCGAGGACGCGTATCGGCTGGTCGCACCGAGGAAGCTAGTCGCCGCCCTCCACGCGCGCTGATCACGCCGGAACAGAAGAGTCCGCTGGGGGCGTGGGGCGCGGAGCGCCCCTCGGTTGGTTCTTTCTGCCTCCCCTTCCCGCGCCGGGACGCCGGGAAGGGGCCGGGGGATGGGCCGCCCTGCAGAGCATCGACGCCGGAACTCGAGGTCAGTTGCACTCCGAGTAGCCGCACGCGGGGCAGGTGAGGCAGCGGTCGATGTACTCTGCGGCCTCGCCGCAGTCCGGGCAGGCGGGGGATGCGGGGAGCGCGGCGAGCGCCTCGAGGGTGCCGGGAACCGCGCTCGGGGACGGGGCGTGGGCGAGCACCTGCATCGCGCGGGAGCCGTCGCGGTAGACCGTCACGCCCTTGCAGCCGAGGCGGTGCGCCAGCGTGTACACCGCCAGCACCTCGGCGGCGGTCGCGTCGTGTGCGAGGTTCACGGTCTTCGAGACGGCGAGGTCGGTGTGCTGCTGGAACGCGGCCTGCATCCGCACGTGCCACTCCGGCGCGATTTCGTGCGCCGTGGCAAAGACCGCGCGCGTCGAGGCGGGCACGTCGTCCCGCTCGTCGAGGCGGTCGCCGTGCGCGAGGTCCTCGAACAGGTCGTCGGAGGCGAAGCGGCCCGCGCGGGCCGCCTGCTGGAACGCCTCGCTCACCTCGGGCAGGAGGGTGCCGTCGCCCATGCGGCGGTAGTGCGCGAGCGAGAACAGCGGCTCGATGCCGGAGGACGCGCCGCTGATGATGGCGATCGTCCCGGTGGGCGCGATGCACGTGCGCGTGGCGTTGCGGTACTTCGGGCCGCCCTTATATATAGAGCGCCCCCAGTTCGGGAACGTCCCCTTCTCCTCCCCGAGCGCCGCCGAGGTGGCGTCGGCAGCTTCGGAGATCGCGGTAGATACGCGGGTCGCGAGGGCGAGCGCCT
>CAMDAY010000190.1 GCA_945888895.1 Dehalococcoides mccartyi
CGGAGCGCTGCTCGATGAGACTGCGGGGGCGGCCCATCCCCCTACCCCCCTTCCCTGCGCGGGAAGGGGGATGAAGTTCAAAGGGCTTCGGCCTTTGAGGATCCCGGATCTGAACGGCCAGCAGACTGTCGAACTCCGCCGGGAGTGTGAGGGGCGCAGCTCCTCACGCGGGGCCGCCCACCCCTACCCCTCCCGGCGCGGGAGGGGTAGGGGTGGGCGGCCCCGCGTAGCACTCGACCTCACTCGCGAAGCCGAGGCTCCCAACGCCCCACGCCGAACGCCCCGTTTACTTGATCTGCTTCGTCTCGTACAGACGGTCGACGATCGAGAAGTCGTAGGCCTGCTTCGCGTCCATCGCGCGGGGGAGCACCTTGAAGCCGGTCAGCAGGTCGGCGAGATCCTGCCAGGCTTTCGGATCCGCGCGGCCGATGCCGCTCGCGTTCTTCGCGTTGTCGAGGTCGACGCCCAGCAGGAAGCGCTGGTGCGTCGGCTCCGCGCCCTTCGCGCGCTTCAGCGTGATCTCGATGGCGGCGTCCGGATTCGCCTCGATCCACTTCGTCGCGCGCAGGGTCGCTCGCAGGAAGCGCTCCGTCACGTCCGCGCGCTGCTTCACGGTGTCCTGGTGCGCGAGGTATGCGATCCCGAGCGTGGGCACCTTGAAGTCGTGCGGGTCGAGGACCGTGATCGGCACACCGGCCTTGCGGATGGTGTCTGGCTCGTTGCTCAGGAAGACCGGGTACACCTCGACCTTCTTCTCGATGAACTCGCGCGGGTCGAAGCCGACGCTGACGAGCTTGATGTCGTTCCTCGTCAGGCCGACGCTCTTCAACATGCCTTCGAGTTCCGCCGGGACGACGCCGGCCTTGAAGCCGACCGTGCGCCCCTTGAAGTCGGCGGGCGTCTTGATGCCGGAATCGGCGCGCACCACGTAGCCCTGATCACCGCGCTGCCCGAAGAGCGCGATCGCCGTCGTCGGCAGACCCTCGTCGCTGCGCCGGAGTGCCTGTGACGCGGTGCCCGTGATGAAGTCGACGTCCTTGTTGAGCAGCAGCTTGAGGTGCTCGTCCTGCCCCGAGGAGTGACGGATGTCCACCTCGAGCCGCTCTTCGGCGAAGAAGCCCTTCTCCTGCGCCACATACGCCGCGACGAAGGGCAGGTTCGCCTGCGGCATGAAGCCCGCCATGAACCGCACCTTCTCGACCGGCTTCGGTGCAGCGGTGGCGGACGCCGAGGCCTTCGAGGCAGCCAGCGTGGCCGTCGCACTCGCCGGGACGGGAGCCTTCGAGCACCCCGCAAGCACTGCGGTGAGCGCGAACGCGAGCACAACGAGGGTTAGACGGGAGGCCCGTCGAGGAAACGCAAACGAAGACATGAACGCACCCCGGTCAATTCCGGTGCGTGCATCCGCACTTGGTACGGGCGCTACACGCGATCGTGCTGATCGAGGTACGCATCCGCGCGGTGCGCGCGGGCACTACGTGCCTCGGTATGAGTCGTGCCAGTCCAGCACGCGGCCCTCAACATACGAGACGCCGACGGTGAGCGAAACCCCCAGCCCCGCCAGCACGATCACCGCCCCGAACAGCGCGGGCGTGTCGAAGTCCCCGTTCGCGACGAGGATCAACTGCCCCATGCCCGAGGCTCCCGACAGGAACTCAGCCACCACCGCGCCGATCAACGACAGCGGCACGCAGATGCGGAGCGCCGCGAACAGGTACGGCAGCGACGATGGCAAGCGCAGCCGCCAGAAGATCTGTGACCTCGATGCGTGCAGAGCATGCAAGAAATCATGCGCCGCGGGGTCGATGCTGCGCAGGCCGATGACGGTGTTCACCAGCACCGGGAAGAACGTGATCAGCGCCGCGATCAGCACGCGCGGCCAGATGCCGAACCCGAACCAGATCAGGAACAGCGGGTATACGGCGACGATCGGCATGACCTTCAACAACAGTGCCGGGGGGTACAGCGCACGCTCGAGCGCCCGGGAGTGTGCCATGACCACGCCGAGGGCGAACGCGCCGAGGGTCGCGAGCAGCAACCCGCCAAGCGCCGCACTCAGTGACGTGACGGCAGCGTCGATGTAGCGCATCGGCTCCTCGACGAGCGCCATTGCGACGGCAGAGGGCGGCGGCAGCAGGTACCGCTTCACCTCGGCAATGCGCACCCACGCCTCCCACCCGCCGAGGATCGCGGCGAAGACGAAGACGGGGAGCAGCGAGACGATCAGGGAGTCACGCGGCGTCGCCGGATCGCGGCGTACACCCTGATACAGATGGGGATGCAGGTCGGGCAGGTCGCTCACCTCGCGTGCCACTAGCGGGCACCGACGCTGCGGGCACCGGAGCGGAGCGCGGCACGCACCTCGGCGGCGAGGGCGACGAAGCGTGGCGTCGAGGTCAACGCGTCCGTGCGCGGGCGCGGCAGGTCGATCGGGATGTCGGCCACGATACGGCCGGGGGACCCGCTCATGACGACGACGCGGTCGGAGAGCAGCACGGCCTCGTGGATGGCGTGGGTGACGAACAGCACGGCGATCCGCTCGCGCTCCCACAGCGCGAGGAGCTCGAGGCGCAGATCCTCTCTCGACAGCTCGTCCAGCGCGCCGAAGGGCTCGTCCATCAGCAGCAGCCGCGGCCGGTGCGCGAGCGCACGGGCGAGGGCGACGCGCTGCCGCATGCCCCCCGAGAGTTGCCCCGGCCGGAAGCGCGCGAACCGCGCGATGCCGACGCGCTCCAGCAGCGCTGGCACGTCGGCGGTGGTGCCGGTCACTTCGAGCGGGAGCCGTACGTTCGCCTCGACGCTGCGCCATGGCAGCAGGCCCGGGTCCTGCGTGACGAGACCGATCGCGTGCGCGCGCTGCGCCTGCTCCGGCGCGCCACCCAGCACGCGTACCTCCCCGCCGGTCGCGTCGAGGAGCCCCGCGACGGCGCGCAGCAGCGTGGTCTTGCCGCACCCGGATGGCCCGACGATCGAGACGAACTCGCCCGCCTCGACGCGCAGGTCCGCCCCCTCGAGTGCCACGACCTCCCCGGCCCTCGAGGCATAGCGATGCGAGAGCGCGCGCACGTCGATGGCAGGCGCTGGGGCGGTGCCCGGGGCAATCAGAGGTGGGGTATCGGTCAGGGCCAAGGCGGGGCTTTCCAGTGGGTGGCGCGGGCTGCGACCATAGCGGCCCTCGGCACGCCTCGCGGTGAGGCGTCGGAGGCACGCGACGAGTTCCAGTCCTCGCTCCCTGGATTACCGGGGGCGCGCGAGTACGCACATGGAGGATACATGGCCCACACTATCGCGCTCATCGGCGGCACCGGACCGGAGGGTCGAGGGCTCGCGACCCGCTTCGCGCTCGCGGGGCACCGCGTGATCATCGGCAGCCGGGACGCCGAGCGCGGCGTGACCGCCGGGGTGGAACTCGCCGCCGCGCTGGGCCGCGACAACGTGGAGGGCGCGGGCAACGACGCGGCAGCCGCCGCCGCGAACATCATCGTGATCGTCGTCCCCTACTCGGCGCACCGCGCCACCCTCGAGGGCCTACGGGAGCACCTCGCCGGCAAGATCGTCGTGGACGCCGTGGTGCCGATGGTCTTCGACCGCGGCCCGCGTCCCGTCGACGTCGAGGCCGGCTCCGCCACCGAGGAGGCCGCCGAGATCCTGAAGGACACAGGCGCGAAGGTCCTCGGTGCGTTCCACAACCTGTCCGCGGAGGTGCTGCTGGAGCCGGAGACGCCCGTCAACGCGGACGTCCTCGTGACCGGCGCGGACGCCGAAGCGAAGCAGGTGATCATCGACCTCGCGGGCGAGATCGCGGGCGTTCGTGGCGTGGATGCCGGCCCGGTGCGCTTCTCGCGCTTCGTGGAGGGCATTACCATCCTGCTCGTCGGCATCAACGGCCGGTACAAGGCGCACGCCGGTGTCCACATCGCTGGCCTCGAGGCGCACTAGCACGATCCGCGGCGGACTCCGCCGGGAGTGTGAGGGGCTGCGCCCCTCACGGTTGGTTTTCTTCGCCCCGGCCCCCGCCCCTGCGCGGGGGCCGGGGGGTGG
>CAMDAY010000191.1 GCA_945888895.1 Dehalococcoides mccartyi
AACGGTCGGGCAGGAACCGTTGCGCGACCGGGTCGAATAGCAGCTCCTGCTCCGCCTCGTACAGGTAGCCGCGCTCGAGAAGTCTCGTGAAGAAGTCCTGCGCGACCTGGATGTGGCTGGGCGTGTCCGTCGACGTGAAGATGTCGAACGAGATGCCGAAGCCGTCCCACGTGTCGAGGAACGACTGGTGGTAGCGCTGGAAGACTGCCTCGGGCGTCGTGCCCTCCTGCTCGGCACGGACCGTGACGGGCGTGCCGTGCGAGTCCGACCCGGACACCATCAGCACGCGGTTGCCCGCCATGCGCTGGTAGCGCGCGAAGATGTCCGCCGGCAGGTACGCCCCGGCGAGGTGGCCCGCGTGGAGGTGGTTGTTGGCGTACGGCCACGCGACCGCGACGAGGATCGTCTCGGGGGCGTGATCAGTCTGCGTGGCGAGGTTCGGGGCGTTGGTCATGGGAGCGGAATCGTAGCATGGGGTCTCGGCTGGAGCAGGGGCGTCAGAGGGGCACCGTGGATGCCCGCAAGCGCAGGAAAACGTTGACTTAACTCAGCGGTACGGATTGACCGACCTGCGCCCCGGCGATAACCTAAATTGCACTCTCCAAGAAGCCCATGACAGAGGCATCCATGCTGGGCCGTTCCTTTTTCCGAAGCCACTCGACGGGATACCGCGCGTAGGCGTGCGCCAGTTGACCAACCCCCTCCGCGCGAGGGGGTTTCGCGTAGCAGGGGGTGTGAAGTGGTACTCAGCGAGCGACCTCAATCTTCGGCATCGGCGTCCTTCACGGCGACGCGCAAGACACTCGAGCACGCGTACGGGTTTGACGATGTGGCCATCGTCCCCGGTGCAGTGACGACCAACCCGGAGATGGTGTCCACCGACTTCCAGTTGGGGGAGCACACATTCCCCGTCCCGATCCTCGCGTCGTCCATGGATGGCGTGGTGGACCCGAAGTTCGCGATCAACTTCAGCAAGCTCGGCGGCCTCGCCGTCCTCAACCTCGATGGTGTCTGGACGCGCTACGAGGATGCGGAGGCGGTGCTCGAGGAGATCGCTGCGGCGGACCTCGAGACGTCGACGAAGATCATCCAGCGCGTGTACCAGGAGCCGGTGAAGGAACACCTCGTCGTCCAGCGTGTCGCGGAGATCAAGGCGGGTGGCGGATTCGCCATCGTTGGCAGCACTCCGCAGAACACGAAGAAGTTCGGCCCGATCGCGAAGGACGCGGGCGTCGACTTCTTCGTCGTCGCCTCCACCGTCACCACCGCGCGCCACATGTCCCGTTCGCTCAAGGGACTTCAGCTCGATGAGCTCGTGAAGCAGATGGCGGGCGTGCCGATCATCGTCGGCAACACCGTCGACTTCACGGCCACGATCGAGTTGATGGAGACCGGCATCCACGCCGTGCTCATCGGCGTCGGTCCCGGCGCCGCCTGCACCTCGCGTGAGGTCCTCGGTATCGGGATGCCGCAGGTCACGGCGACGATCGAGACCGCGCACGCGCGCGACGTCTACTTCGAGCGCACCGGCCGCTACGTCCCGATCATCACGGACGGCGGTCTCCGCACCGGCGGCGACGTGTCGAAGTCGATGTGCGCGGGCGCAGACGCCGTCATGATCGGCTCCCCGTTCGCTGGCACCATTGGCGCGCCGGGTCGAGGCTTCCACTGGGGCATGGCGACCCCGAACCAGGAGCTGCCGCGCGGCGTGCGCGTGAAGATCGGCCAGACGCACAGCATCGAGACGCTGCTCTTCGGCCCGACCTCGAAGACTGACGGCACGGAGAACCTCGTCGGCGCGCTCCGCACGTCGATGGCGACCTGTGGCGCGCAGACGATCCAAGAGTTCCACGACGCGCGCATGATCATCGCCCCGTCGATCAAGACCGAGGGCAAGATCTACCAAATGGCGCAGACGCGCCCGGCGGGCATCTAGTCATGGTGGCGGCGAAGCGACCAGCCTCGAAGCCTGCCGCCAGGCGGCCAGCGGCGAAACCCGCCGCCAAGTCGGGGGCGAAGCGTGCCGCCGCCAAGCCCGCAGCGAAGCGCCCTGCCGCCAAGCCGGCAGCGAAGCGCCCTGCCGCCAAGCCCGCTGCGAAGCGCCCGGCGACTAAGCCTGCGGCGAAGCGCCCCGCGACCAAGCCCGCTGCGAAGCGTCCTGCGGCCAAGCCCGCCTCGAAGCGCCCGGCGACTAAGCCTGCGGCGAAGCGCCCCGCTGCCAAGCCTGCGGCGAAGCGTCCTGCGGCCAAGGCTGCGGCGAAGCGCCCGGCGGCGAAGCCCGCGGCGAAGCGCCCCGCTGCCAAGCCTGCGACGAAGCGTCCTGCTGCTTCCGCCGTGTTTGAGGATGCCTCGGCCCCGTTGGACGAGATCGATCCCATCGACGGCACCCGCATGACGCCGGTCGAGCCTCGGCTCGGCCCGAGCCGCATTGTGTGGGTGTTCCGCCTCGACAGCGCGATCCCGATGGCGATCGGCAAACTGTACGTGGTCCGCGAGGCGGAGTCTCCGCTGCATCTGCTTAAGCCCCGCCGCCGCCTCGTGCCTGGCCGCTACGAGTTGATGTTCGCGCGTTACGGCCACCGCTGGCAGGTCAACCTGACCACCGCCAACGATGGCCATCCGGACGACATGCTCGTGCTGGGACGCGTCCCGCTGTAGTTCTTGCGTGCGAAGCGCGGGATACCCGCGCCGCCCGCACCAGACCTTCGGGCCTCACGCGCTCGAGTACCCGTAGCGCACCTCGACGATCCGGCGGATGCCGCGCAGGTCGCGGTGGACGCGCACGTCGAGGGGGCCCCGGCCTGCCGAGATGAGCGCGCTCGTCACGAGATCCTCGACGAACCCCGCCTGGCCCGCGCCCAATTCAAAGATCGCCGCGGCGCAGTCGAGGGCGAGGTGCGCGGCGAGCTGGTCTGCGAGGCGCGCGATCAGCTCGATGCCGGTCGGGCCACCTTCGACGGCGATCTGGGGCTCGGACGCGCGAATCTCGTCCGGCAGGCCCTCGTAGTCATCCGTGGGGACGTACGGCAGGTTCGCGCACAGGACGTCGAGGGGCTCCGACAGCGGCTCGGCGAGGTCGCCGGTTAGCAGTACGACGCGCTCCGAGAGCCCGAACTTCCGCATGTTGCGCGCCGCCCACTGCAGCGCCTCCCCCGACACGTCGACGCCCCACACCTTCGTCGAGGGTGCGTGGTGCGCCACGGTGAGCGCGATCGCGCCCGACCCTGTACCGATGTCTGCGACCCGCACGAGGCGGTGGTGGCGCGGGTGCTCCTTGATCGCGGCCAGTGCGGCCTCGACCAGAGTCTCCGTCTCCGGGCGGGGGATGAGGCAGCCGGGGCCGACCTCGAACGTCAGGCCGTAGAACTCGCGGCGGCCGAGGATGTAGGCCAGCGGCTGGTGCTTGAGGCGACGCGTGAGCAGTGCCTGGAACGCCTCGACGGATGCGGCGCTGGGCGTGCCCGCGCCGCGCGCGATCACGTGCGCGCGGTCGAGGCCGCTCGCCTCGCCGTAGAGCAGATCCGCCTCGAGGCTTGCTTCGTCGAGGTCGTCAGAGCAGTGGGCCGCGAGGAGCTGGTGCGCCGCGTCGCGCAGGATCGCGCGCAGCGGGGGAGGCGGAGCGGATGTCACGCCTCGTGCTCGCGGCGGTCGAGGACCTCGTACAGCAGGATCGCGGTCGCGATGCCGAGGTTCAGCGAGTCGGAGCGGCCGCGCATCGGAATGCTGACCATGCGGTCGCAGAGCGTCTGCTGCTCGGTCGTCAGGCCCTCGCGTTCGCTGCCCATCAGCAGCACGGTGCGCGCGCCGTAGTCTGCCTCGCGGTAGGTCTCCGGTGCGCGGTCGCTGGCGCCGACGACCGTGGCGCCCTCGGCGCGCGTCCACTGCGCGAACGCCTCGAACGACGCGCGCACGAGGCGGCGCGAGAACACGGCGCCCATGCTCGCGCGCATCGCGGCGGGGTCGTACGGGTCGGTGCTGGTGTCGAGCAGGATCACGCCCTCGGCATCTGACCCGTCGCACGTGCGCA